>CAYGNZ010000140.1:1173-2107 GCA_964351345.1 uncultured Bdellovibrionales bacterium
CGATCTCCCATTTAGAAGAGCTTGGCACAAACGCCAGGGAGAGTAGCTACGACGCTGAGCTCTTGACAGAGGCTAGACTCGGTCTGAGTAAATCGCTGATTGCAAATGGTGAATATCAAGCGGCAAGAGATGCTCTTGAGCCGCTCGATCCGAGTCGTATCTCAGTGCGAATGAGGAGTATAGAAACCTCGCTCGGTATTGCGAATGGACTGCGAGAGGAGAAAAAATTCGATCAAGCGCTTGAGGTATTGTTTGAGGCGAGAGAACTGCTACCGAATTCAGAACCTGGCGTTGCTGCATATATTGAAGCTGCAAGTACTCTTCTAGAACGCAATAATGACCTCGGTGATGTTGTCCGAGCTGAGGTGATGCTACTTGATGCGGCGGAAGAAGCTGAGGCGTATGCGAGTGAACTACAATCTCAACTCAAAGGTGATCAGTCTTCCGATAAGGCGATTACAGAGCGAGTAAACCTATTTAACAAACTTGGAACTCAAGCCCTCAGTCAGCGAGCAAGTGCTCTTGAGCTTCTCGGTAGAAAGTCTGAGGCAGCGGCAATTCGAAAGCGCCTCAGCGGAGCAGGCGAGTAGCATTCCCGCTCACAAGTCCGCAAAGAATTAGAGCGGTTTCAGCCGCTTAGCTAAGGCCTAGGATTCCACTTGCCCAGCGTAGAAATTGTCGCTACCTCTTTCTGAGTTAGTGAATTCGCTTTACGACAAGTACCGAGAGGCCTCCATGCGCACCATTTTTCTTTACTCCCTTCAGCTAAGCATCCTTCTTGCCACCCTGAGTTTGCTTATCTCAGACCGAGTGCTCGCCGAAGAGAAAAAGCCTAGTGCTGCTTCGCAAACCCAGCAACGCAGAGGCTTAATCACAAGCGCTCCTTGTCCATTGACCTGTAAAGACTTGAAGGTGCCGGAAGAGCAGTGTCGTC
>CAYGNZ010000140.1:2117-8315 GCA_964351345.1 uncultured Bdellovibrionales bacterium
CACCGCAGCATGCTCAAACTCCGTCCAAGTGATTTTTCCGAGGCTCGTTCTGCAGCTCCACGAGAAAAAGAGACGCTCAAATCTGAAGGGGCAATGGCCTCAGGTCGAAGAGGGCTCATTACTTCCAGTGCTTGTCCGTATACCTGCAAGATGGCGAAGATTCCCGAGAGTCAATGCCGGGAGTGGCAGCAGGGTGCGAAGTGTATGGTAGAAGACTTCGGGCAACCTGCAGGGCATCGTTCCCTTATCCGCCTGCCGAATTGAGACTGCGAAGATAGCGCTCTTCCCTCTGTTTGAGATCGCGTATCATGACCTCAGCCATTTTTGGGGCATCTTCGCCAGCATGTACAACTGAGTGCTCTCCACGACTATACTCAGACTCAAGATCCCGTTCCGCCGAGAACCAATTGAGAGATCCTACCACAAAAATATCTGTGTCAATCGCCAGATCTTTGTAATGCAAGCGATCACAAATAATTAGCTCAATATTGTTCACACGAAAAAATTCTCTAGCGGCAGCAGCGCTTCTTCGCAATTGACCGTTCCCCGTCATATCAAGCTTTGAATCCGTAAACACCTGTACTCGAACACCTCGCGCCGCGGCAGCTTGAAAAAGTGGCAGTACCTTATCGGCTTCAATCGCTCTCAAGGAGAGTTGCGGGGAGACGATACGTAAGTGTTGTTGCGCTCTGCCAAAGGACTCTCTCAAAAAATTACGATGGTCCTCTAAACTCGAGAGCAACTGAACAGGTTTGGATAAATCACTCCGTCCAGAGGCACGGGGGATGTCGGTAAGTTCGTGCTTTTCTCTGGCGAAAAGATACTTGGCAAGGATTCCGCTTGGAGTGCTGCCTTCACGAAAAATGCGCGTATCCCCAATGACCACAAAGCTGTCTTTTGCGCGAGACACGGCGACGTTGAGCATGTTTAAGGAGCGATCAAAAAAATATGAACCAGTGAAACTTTCATCATAGGTGGGAGAAAATACCACGACTTCTCGCTCCGCTCCCTGGAGCGCATTGACTGTGCCAATTGTCATTGTTGGCCAGTCGGGACGCAGTAGCTTCTCTAAGTAGCGTTTTTGAGCCGCAAAAGGCGTTATCACCGCAACCGTCTGCTCAAGGGAACGTCCTTGGTAGTATTTTTTTAGAGAGCTCTCTCGCGACTTTAGCCAATTCCGAATTGCTTCGGCCTCAAGACGGTTTTCTCGGCTCGTACCACGACGCTGCCCACGACCTGCCACAAAACCCCAGGCAAAGGCCGGAAGAATTCTTTTTCTCAATCCAGGTCGTTTGGCTTGAAGTCTCCCGCGATACGCTATCTCATTACAAAATCCAACCAAGGGAGGCACGCAGCGGCGATGTTCCGAAAGAAAGGCGCCAATGTGGGTCGAGCCAATTCGACTCTGTCCAACCCAGCGACAACTCGCAATCGCGCGTTGCATCAGACTACCAGAGGAGGCAGGAATTCCCGTTTTCCTAATCTCCTCAACGTTTTTTTTCGTAGCCTTTTTTAGCAGCTTAAATTTCTTCAAGTTCAAACGGTCAATATGCTCCGGGACATTCCATACTGGCTCAAGCTGCATTGCGTCTCCAACGATGAGAGCTTTATGACACATCGCAAAACAAATCATTGATTCCTCGGGTGAGGCTTGTCCAGCTTCATCGACTACCAAGATATCAACACTCGGCTCTCGGTTGTCTCGATCGTAGGCAAAAAAACGAGGGGCCATTGAGAATGTAGAGACAAATGCTGGAGTGAGCATCGCACGTAGTTGCCAGTCGGTCCTAGAAGTTGCGAGGCGCTGTTTGTCGGTTACGGGAGCATGTGCACTCGCGTCTGAGGTTGCCGCCAAGAGCCAGCGAGCTTCCCAATAATGTGTCGCGAGTTGGAAGGCTTTGTGTCGAGAGCTTTGATCAAGCGCGCGTAGTGCGTCTCGAGCGTTCTCGGCGGATAATGGCGAGCGAAGATAGAATAGACTGAGAAGTTTTTCTACGGCATTTCCTTGACCTAGCGGATACAGACGGCGCCGGAGAACAGCGACCTCACGCTGTAATTCACGACGCAGAAACTTTGCCGCCTGCCGTACGCTGAGGCGTTTCCCTGAATAGGATTCGAACTTTTTAGCAAAAAAGCGTTCTGCTTCCGCGATATAGGTGAGATTTTGAACCGTAGAGGAGAAGCCAGTACCATCTGAAAATTCGCAGTGCACTGCTTGGGCCGAGTGCTTTCTGTGCGATGAGCAACAATATCTTCCGTAACTATCCACCCCGGGCAACCAGCGTCCCTCCAAGGGGCCCTCTTGGGAGCGCGCTTTGCCAAACGAATCAATAATGTTTGTTACAGCCTGATTGGTGGCAGCACAGCAAAGGAGCACCGGCGGGCGACTCGTCCCCTGCATTGCTGCTTTAACCCAAGCACTTGCCACGACACTTTGGATGAGCGTAGTTTTCCCGGTTCCAGGGGGGCCTGTCACAACGAGAAAATCGTCGTTCCGTAATTGCAAAAATCGATGAAGTGCCGTGCGTTGAGAGGGTGAAAGAGGGAATGCAACTTCAAACTGGCCTAAATGTTTTCTTGATGTTTTAAGCGCCGATTGAGGGGATTCTGCGAAGTAATTTCTATCTGGGGAATCGAGGTGACAGAATTTCGGCAGGAGTGCTGCGGGACGTCGGCCTTTCAACACTTCGTCGTACAAGCGTGCAAGGTGGCTTGCTGCTCCAGGCGCGGTGGAATCTAAAACAAGTACTGCGGACTGATTTGGCTCGTACCCCTCAACGTCAAATGAAAAAAAACTTTCTCCCGTAACGTATTGAAAAAGGTTGCTACAATACGTCCAATACTCAGACCAGTCGGACTGATAGGGGATTTTATATTTACTCAAAAAATGCTCGACGGCTTCTAATTCTCCGATAGCGACTGAGCCTTGCTCAGGAAGTGGTTCGAGATGTTTTCGTTGGAACCACGGTAAGGGGCGCTTCGGTGGTGTAAGCTCTCCATCAGGTGTGAGCGAGGCGGGAATCCAAAACGGTTCAATAATTTTAGCGCGTGCGTGCGCGCCTGAAGTTCTTCTCAATACTAAAGGGCAAACAAGCACCGGAATCGATGAGGAGGGACGGGCAGCGTGCCTCGAGGAGCTTTCTTGCTCGTAGCGCCGTAAGAGATTCTCGACGTCTTGCTTGAGACAGCGACCACTTGCCAAACTTTCAAATGAGACGCGAAAGCCACGCTCCTTAAGATTTCTCGTGTTGACATCCATTCGCCGACCTTCAAGTAATGCATGCTGCCAGTAACGAATAACTGGCTCGGCAAAACGCGGTAGCCCGAAAGAGGAGGGAGCTTTGGATTTTTTAGGCTTGCGTAAAGACAAACGCGTGGTAACCCCAGATTTTTGAAATGGATGAAGTATCGTGATGTGTACAAAGGTGCTGAGTGTTCACCACGACGTTCTTTCAGCGCCGAAGCAAAACAGTGGACAGTATAGGATAGGCGCTATCAGCTTGTAAATCAGGCAGAATTCTTGTTCTCAGGGTGGATGAGAGAGGCTACAACGAGCGCGAGCAGCGAAAAGAGAAAAGACTGAATGAATAGGCTCTGGACTTCTCGGTACGAGCTTAATTCAGAGGCGACATAACCCGCGTGCAGACGCCCGAGAAGTGCGCCGGTGCCGATTCCAAAACCGTACAGTAGACCCTGTCCCCGGTCTTTTAGCCGCTCCGGCAGTAGCTGATGCGTGAGCTTCATTGAGGCGACGTAACAGGCGCCGAAGCTCAGACCATG
Organism: uncultured Bdellovibrionales bacterium; assembly: GCA_964351345.1. GTDB lineage: Bacteria > Bdellovibrionota_C > UBA2361 > SZUA-149 > SZUA-149 > SZUA-149. The sequence continues at coordinate 5,898 of CAYGNZ010000140.1, forward strand.
AAGTATTTGTGAAAGTAAAATAACGCTGAACTCGTCAATCGCGTACAGCAAGAGCCAGCGAATTAAACATGCATAAATGGAGAGGAGGTAGATCGACTTTAACGCGAGGTAACGTTCCAAATATTTAAACGCGAAGAAAAAAAGAATTTCTGCAAGTACACCGATGTTCCAGGCGAGTGAAATTTCTGTAGCGCTCCAGTCTAAGGAATCGAGATAAAGTGAAAGGTATACATAGAGAATCGAATGTGATGCCCAAATAAGAGCGACAGAGAGTAACAAGGCTGCAAACTGGGTGCGATATGCTGGATTGTTGTTCGTCGTGGAGCTTGCCGTTTTCTGCTCTGCGGAGTCCTCCGCTTCGGCGCGAAGATAGGGGCGGATGAACGTTGACGCCAACAAGGTGAGAAGCAGGATACCAAAACCCACAGGAACAATGCTCTCTCTGCCAAAAATATCGCACAGGGCTCCGAGCACACACATGGAAAGAACAAACCCGATAGAACCCCAACTTCGCACGCGTTCAAATCTTAAAACTCCTTCAGCACTTGAGCGAATTGCCTGGGCATCAACAAGTGCATCGCCCGCTCGTTTGCAGAAACAACTAAGGACCCAAGCAATTATTAGGAAGTAGAAACTTGCAGTGAAATGCAAAGGGATGAATGCGAGTACGGCAAGGACTAGACAGAGCGCAATCAAACGACGGGGAGGGATGAGGCGATGGGCGAGTTGTAGTGAGGTAGGAGAGGCAAGAATTGAGGCAATGTTGGCAACCGCACTTACGGCGGCAATTTGTGCCGCACTAAATCCAATGAATTCACAGTGCAGCGGCAAATAGCCTAAAGTGAAGGCGTAAATGCTGATACTTGCAAAGTAGTAACACGAAAATATCAGGCGTGCGCGAGAGGTTCCAGTAGCCAACATAGAGACTACCTAACACTGCCTCGGCTTGGGAGAAAGTCTATTGAATTTCAAGCAAGGGGTAATCGAACGAGCAATGCTCGCCTACCAAAGGTGTTGGGAAGCTAGTTCAATAGTTTAGGCAGCGACGTCGAGAGTCTTGGGAGTGCCGTTATCTTGACCGTTCTCGGCCTCAGGCTTCCCTTTCGCTTCCTGCTTATCAAATGTTCCATCTACCTTTCGGCCCTCGCCACTGGTGGCCGCGCGACTCTTACTGTCAGAGCTTAGACTGACAACTGTTGCTGCGGATTGCGAGGTCAGGGCAGCTTGCGCATTGGAAGAGAGGCTCGTGCCTTCTGAACCACGTGCGGCTGAACCGTTACCCTGGGTTGCTGTGCTTGCTGCTGGCGCTACTGCTGGAGCCAGCGTGCTTGATACTACACTCATACTAGTTATATCGGCGGAACTGCCGGAAAACTTTAGATATTTGCTCAAATTAACAAGCCAAAACCAGAAAAAATACCTTGTCTTCTTAGGTGCTTAGGCGGTTTGGGGCTAAATAAACCGGATTCCTCGCCCTTTTATTTCATTTGCCCAAATTTTCGTGCTATTTTCACACCCTTTTCCCGAGTGAATGAACATATTTGGCTTTTAGCGAAGCATATCGAATTCAGCCTTAGACTTGAACGAGACTACTCATCCTTGATTTACCTTGACGCAAATTCGACGACGAAACTTCGGCCTGCAGCAGCAAGTGCAATCGCTGCTTTGCTCAATGAAGCTGCGCCCGTACGAAATCCCTCAAGTGTGCACGGGCCAGGTCGCCGAGCACGTGCGTTGTTGAGATCAGCGCGAGCTGAAGTGTTGCGCTTGCTTACTCTGGAGGAGCCTTGTGCTGCTGAGTGCGTATTTGTTTCGGGCGGAACAGAGGCGTGCAACCAGATGGTTTTCGGATTCCTTGGTCCAAGAAGCGCTCTGTCGCTCTCTCCGGGACATGTCCTGACCTCCTCAATAGAACACGCCGCGGTGAGCGTTTCAGTTGATAGCCTCGAAGAATCGGGCTGGCGAATCACAAGAATTGCACCGGCAGCAGATGGAATGATTGATGTTGACGAATTTATCGCGGGCTTTGAGCCGGACACGGCGCTGGTTTGTCTCATGTTGGCCAATAACGAGACCGGAGCGATTCAACCCGTTGCAGAGATTGCGCTCCGTCTGCGGGCTCTCGGTTACCGTGGTCCAATTGTGAGCGATATGACCCAGGCGGTTGGAAAATCGTACTGCTCTGTTGCGAGCCTATTTACGGCCGGAGTAAATGCAGTGGCCGTTTCCGCGCACAAGATAGGGGGCCCTAGTGGTGTGGGGGCTTTGGTGTTTTCAACAAGCGATGAGGTTTGCTTTCTTCAGCATCCGCTTGTTCTTGGTGGGCCTCAAGAGCAGAGATTCAGAGGTGGTACCGAGAATCTCCTTGGAATTGTCGGATTTGGTGCGGCCGCTGCCGCGTGTCAGAAATCATTAGAG
>CAYGNZ010000141.1:0-7516 GCA_964351345.1 uncultured Bdellovibrionales bacterium
CGCAGCCGCTCGATCGCGTATCGGCATTGCTTGGCACCACTCTTTTGGTAGACCAGCCTGGTGTAATATCTCTACAAGTCTCAGACAAGAGAGCGGCGTATCTCCCGCGGGCTTGACAATCACTGGACAACCAACCGCAACCGCCGGGCATACCTGATGCACAATGAGATTGAGTGGGTGATTAAATGCACTCACCGCAACTACAACCCCGATCGGCTCCTTACGAGTAAGCGCTAAACGATTCATTGAGGCAGCGTTAAGCCCCATCGGGATTTCAGTCCCTGCGTCTGTGCGGAGCACTTCAATACAATTCTTTATTCCATCAATCGCTCGAGCCACTTCCGCTTTTGAATCAACTAAGGGCTTTCCACCCTCACGAGCGGCTTCCACGGCAAGTTCCTCCGCCCGCGACTCCACGAGCGCGGCTGCCCGGTGGAGTATTTCCATTCGATTTGGCTTGCTCAGCCAGTTTTTGCGATCACGAAACACCGCGTCTGCCGTCGCAAGTGCCGACTCCACTGCTTTTGCGCCACCGGTTTGAACCTCGGCAATTACCGAGAGATCATAGGGCGCGACCACTTCCATACTGCCATCGCTGTTGCCCTTTTCTGCGAGAAGCAAATCGAATTTTTGTGTCATGACACTAGGTTCCTTAAAGCGCTGCGCTTAGTTTTTTGATGTCACTATTGAGAATTTGGTCGTTTTCGGAGTAATCAACCGGACAGTCAATTACATGAACCGCCTCAGTTTGATGACAATGCTCAAGCAATTCTCCAAGATCACTTGCGGAAGACACCCGATGACCAACCGCACCGTAACTCTCGGCATACTTCACAAAATCGGGATTGCCGAAATCAAGGCCGAAGTTCTCAAAACCGAGATTTGATTGTTTCCACTTTATCATTCCGTATGCGTCATCTCGCAAGATGAGGACGACAAGGTGCATCTTTAGACGAACGGCAGTTTCGAGTTCTTGAGAATTCATCATGAAACCACCGTCACCGCAGATCGCCATAATCCTACGCTTCGGATAGACCAATCGGGCAGCCATTGCGGAAGGCAATCCGGCACCCATCGTGGCAAGCGCATTATCAAGCAAGACCGTGTTGGAGGTATAGGCTTTATAGTTTCGAGCGAACCAAATCTTATAGACCCCATTGTCGAGCGCGATTATTCCATCATCAGGCATGACCTTTCGTACTTCGGCAACAAGACGCTGCGGATAGATTGGAAAGCGCGCATCATCAGCTCCTTGGACAAGGTGCGCTTCGTTTGCTTCACGAACTTTCGCGAAAAAACTAAAATCCCACTGCGGAGAAGGCTTTAGTTGCTCCTTTATCTGCCAAATACTGTTCGCGATATCACCAATGACCTCGACCTGAGGAAAGTAGACCGGATCAACGGCCGCGCTGTTGAAATTGACGTGCACCACTTTCAGTCCAGAGTCTCCCATAAAAAATGGAGGCTTCTCGATAACATCGTGTCCGACGTTAATAATCAGATCTGCCTTATCAATTGCTCGGTGTAAAAAGTCACCGCTTGATACCGCCGCGTTACCCAGGAAGCCCGCGTGGCGCTCATCGAGAACCCCCTTGCCCATCTGTGTACTAATGAAAGGGATGTTGGTTTTTTGAATAAACTCGCGCAGCATTTTTGAGCACAACTTCCGATTCGCGCCCGCTCCGACTAAAAGTAAAGGACGAAGAGAAGACTCAATCATCTGCACCGCGCGACGAATGGACTTGTCTTCAGCAACCGGTCTTCTCGCAGCGCTTCGTTCCATCAATCCGGTATGTGTTTCTTCTTCCGCGATATCCTCTGGCAACTCTAGATGACAAGCACCTGGCCGCTCCTCTTCGGCCAGTCGAAACGCCTCTCGTACTCTAGAGGGGATGTTCTCCCCGCTGACGAGTTGCTGAGTAAACTTCGTCAGCGGATGCATCATGTCGACGATATCCACGATTTGGAATTGGCCTTGCTTGCTCTTTTTGACAGGTTTTTGCCCAGTAATCATCACCATTGGCAAACCGCCAAGTTGCGCATATGCCGCTGCGGTCACCAGGTTCGTCGCACCTGGTCCGAGTGTCGCGAGACAAACTCCTGCTTTGCCGGTGAGTCGGCCATAGGTTGCGGCCATAAATCCCGCACCTTGCTCATGGCGAGTGAGAATTAACTTAATCGGTGAGTTTCGCAGAGAGTCCAGTAGGTCGAGGTTTTCCTCTCCAGGAACGCCAAAAACATACTCCACGCCTTCTGCCTCAAGTGCTCGAACGAACAAATCTGATGCTTTCATTTTAACGCTAGGCCCCGCTGTTCGGTTGGTCGACAACCGATAAGATTAATCTCTTTTTGCCACTTAGAAGCTTAGCGAAGCGGCAGGCGCTAGGAAAGCGCTATAGTACATTTAGCCGACCGCCGATAGCTAAATTGGAGTTCTACTAATTTCTAGACCGGATCTGATTGATGAAAGCGCTCAGCCTTGAACAAACAAAAAACTGGTTTGCCGAGCATGGGTATCTGGAGAACGGGGAGCCGCGAGAAGAAGGTCAATCCCTGCAACTGGATTTCTCCAAATCTTCAGAAATCCCCGCTGCCCGCTGTATTATTGATCAGCTTAAATCCGAGGGCCCCATTTTGCTGTGGATCAAAGCATGGTCCGAGAATTCGATTTTTGTGCACTTTCCGCTCTGGCAGCGCTACTGCCAATCTTTAGGCTCAAACGGAGAATTATCAGAATTCCCGGCCCTGCTCTTTGAACCCGAAGAGCGAGATGATGCGCTTGCAGCCCTCGTGCTCGCTCTTCATTTCTCATGGGATTGTTCACTCTTTGCTGAAAGTGGTGGAGCTCAGACACACATTCAAGAAAATGATTATTGCTATTTCGTGGCAGCCAACGAACAGGCGTTTAGCTCAGCCAAAAATCGACTGAGAGACTGGCTCTCCTAGGCAATTTGCCTATTCCGTAGAGCTTTAGTAGCTTAATTCGTCGCTTCTCAACACCATCGACCACCCCATAGTTGTTCTCTTCGTTATTTCTTTCAGTAGATAGTATCTAGTTTCATTTCAGTGCTTTGAAGTTGCTTGCAGCGATGCACGGCATGAATTGCGCTGAGATGAAGCTGCCACTTTTTCTCAAACGTTAACTGCTTCTTCCGATGCAGTCTGAAGGTTTTTCGGGTGCACACCCGACATCTCGTTTTTCAAGGACTCTTCCATGGCGAATAGGAAATCAGCTCTCGATCCGAGCACCAGACGAAGCTACGCTCGTGCTGGTCTTGAACAAGCAAACGCAATCAATCGACTCCTCCGCGTGCTGAAGCACAAAGAGGTTGATGAGGCCTCTAGCAGAAGCCTCCAGCTGTTGCTCTCTCTGGACTCAAGGAAAGCGAAAGAGCTCGAGGCCATCTGGTCTGCATGCGAGTTCATCATTGAGCGCAGGCTTGTCTCGCTCTACCCGCAGGTGATGAGTGCGATGTCGGCATGCTCCGAATTGGCCGTCCGAGGCTTCGAGTTCGTAACGGAGACAAGCGTCAATCCGACGTTTGCCTCACTGCACCTCGAGGCAAAACTGGCGATCCTCAGCGCCCTCCGCTCAGACACGGTGTGGGTGGCGAACTGGACTACCTGGTACTACCTACTCGTGAACGCATCCGAGGAGGCGGTTTCTCAGGCGGCCCTCGAAATCGCTCCCGACGTCGAGAGCTTCCTCGCACTTCAAGACAGCCAACGACTTGCGTGGCTGAGCCGACGCAACCTCAGCCAGAGTGTTGCAAAAACCGAAGGCGAGGACGCGATACTCACTGCGGTACTCGCGCGGCAACAACAAGAACACGATTCCGAACGCGGAATGGCGATGCTTGCGCGCGCACGCTCCGAATACACGAAGAGCGCTTTGAGCGAGAGTTCATTTGAAGCGATGCTACTTGGCTATTTGCATAAGCCGGGCACTTCGCACACCTTACGTTCTCATGCCATCGTTGCACTTGGGTTGCGAGGAGTCCGTTCTCAAGCGGTGCTGTCCCACCTCTACCCAATCTACCGAGAGAATCCGTTCAATCTCGGCGGTATCTCGGCACAAGCGATTGCGCGAATTGCTGCCGCCGCAAAACGCCTGCCACATCAGCTTGATTTTTGCTGGAACGGCGGCTCAGATGGTCGACTCGCAGTTCTTGGCACCCTGCTCGATTCAACCCTACCAAGAGTGCCGGCGTATGCTGCAGAAGCCATCGTTTCGCACCCTCACGGACTATCCGAGCTTACTCGCCGGTTGATGTATCTCGCTGAGAACTGCAATGACACGCACGCAGCCCTGTTCTCACAGGCTGCCGCTGCGACCAGCAACAGCGAAGAGAAATAAGACCAATAGGGTTTTCAAAGTCGTCCGCGAAAAGCTGTCGACTTACTACAGTCGGCAGCTTTTTCTCTCTCCAAAAAATTTCATTCAAGTAATCGTATTCACGTGATACTATTTGACCATTGAGGACTAACCGCAAAGGAGAATCTATGAGCGATGAGAAATATCAAGAAGCGAAAACTCAGCCTCAGATAGGTGCTCGCGTGCTCATACGCTTCCATTTTTGTGATGAACAAGGAGAGATTGTCGAGGAACAGCAATTTCAGGGAGTCATTGACTCAATTACGGATGAGGAAGTCGTGCTCAAACACCCCAGTAACGGCAAAGAAGTCACGCTCCCCCCTCATTTCGGCAGCTACGTGGTGGCTGATCCAGGAGCATACGAGCTTCCGTCTACCGGCGAAACGATGAAGGATCCAGATTTCATCACTGAATGGACTTTGCGCGCCTCATCGGGCAACTAACTCACATCTTATCTCACGGTGTTTGTTGTACTATCGTTCTGCGGGGTGCGACTTTAATGGACCATTTTACTTGGACCACATAGCTCGCTCTTGATTCGCTCAAAACCTGGCAAACTCAAACCAAGCCGAAGCGCCACGCTGCGTATCGCCTCTTCCTCATCAGAACTTACTCTACCGTCAGCAAGGGATACCTCTAGTAAGATTCGAACCATGCGATCAAGCACTTGAACCCGGTCTGGATAGGTTTTAGCAAAACGATCCGCGTAATCGTTCATCTCCAAGGGAGAATCCGCCGCCTCTTGGTAAACCTTGAGCGCAAGTTTTGCCTCCCGAGGGCTGAGCTTTAGATCATCATAGATATAGCGCTTTACTCGTTTGCTCTCTTCACGGTCTACCCGACCATCTACTTCAGCGAGTTTTCTCAATATTGAAAAAGTGCACACAATGAACGCTGATTGGGCGTCTTTCGGCATTTTCGAGAGAGAGGGAGCCGATCCGGTGCTGTGACTCGGTTGCATCCTGAGGTAGACTGTTCGCCCAATTATCAGCAAAACGAGCAGAACTATAGCGGTTTCAAGCATTTCTCGTATTCCTTGAATCAGAGCTTGCCTTGAGGCCGCCCGAGAACCCAATATGAGTGCTTCTGAGGTAGAGGGCAACCGCCAGCAAACCATATAGCTCAACATCGGCAAAGACGAATGAAAAAACAATACTTTTGGGGATGGACGCTACTTGGATGCGGCGCCTTTGTTTTTACCTACCTTTCAAAACTTTTCGAAGTCGGCGGGAAACACCCGATTGAAGCAGCCGTGCTGGCGATAGTCGTAGGCATACTTGCCGCAAGTTTCAGTCTCGTGCCGTCTTCTTGTGGAGCTGGCGTAAAGGCTTTTGAAAAACCCCTGATACTCGGCATTGTGCTGCTTGGCTCATCGTTTAACCTCTCACTATTCAAATCAGAGGGCTTCAGTCTCATCGTCATAATCGCTGGCACGATGGGTCTGGGAATTGTTTCGATTTACTATCTCTCACGTCGTTTCGCCCTCGGAGCTCGACTCGCACTCCTACTCACGGTGGGCACCACGATTTGTGGCGGCACGGCTATCGCAGTAATCGCGCCTCTCATTGACGCGAAAGAAGAAGAAACGAGTTACGCGATTGCCGTTATTGCCCTCTTCGGTCTTCTCGCAATACTTCTCTACCCGTTTCTTGCCTCGCTATTGATGATCGACGACGAATCGTTCGGCATTTTCGCAGGCACTGCAATTCATAGCACTCCACAAGTTGTCGCAGCAGGCTACATTTATTCTGACGCAGCAGGCGCGACCGCTACGGCGGTAAAGCTGATGCGCAATTGTCTTTTGGCACCAGTTGCGCTCGCCATTGCCTACTATTGGAATCGGCAAGACTCCACCGAGGCAACGAGCAATAACAACACCGCAGAGGTCGCGCGAGCGTTCCCTTGGTTCTTGTTTGCCTATTTTATTGTTGCGGCGTTTTGCAATCTCGTCACGCTCCCTAGTGAGACGCTTGCCTTCATTACCACCGCAGGCAAGTTTTTCGTATTGATGGGTCTATTTGGCGTGGGACTTAATAGTAAACTTTCTAGTATTCGCTCTCTTGGTCTGCTCCCCTCTGTGGTGGGCCTACTCGCCTCCCTTCTCGTCGCCTTGTTTAGCGCAAGTTTAATCCTGCTCACGCGAAGCTAAGGGCACATACAAGTCAGGGCGTCGAGAAAGTTCGAGAGGCAATTCTTGGCGAAACGCTTCAATTTCGCCAAGGTCTACGTCTACGATGAGTATGGCATCTTTCTCGTCAGCGAGTGCCCCTATCACTTCTCCCCTTGGCGAGAGCACACGGCTGTTACCATTGAGCGTTTGTGCCTCCTGCCCACCAACAGAGGATACCGCAACAAAAAACAACTGATTTTCAATCGCCCGCGCGCGGGTGAGCCAATCCCAATGTGTGCTTCGCTTTCGTGGCCAGGCTGCGACATTAATTAGAACTGAGGCCCCAGACTGTGCAAGGCAACGGTAGAGTTCAGGAAAACGTAGATCATAACAAATCGAGAGGCCAAGGCGCACCGAGCCAATATCAGCGACCTGCAATATCTCGCCTGCGCTAAAATAGCGATCCTCAAACACCGGCGCAGGACAAAACAGATGCGTTTTTCGGTAGCTACTCACTAAGTCGCCAGAGTTAGAAAAAACCGCCAGAGAATTAAAAATCTGCTCTCCTACTTTCTCCGAAATTCCGCAGGCTACCGCGGTAGAATGAGTTTTTGCAGCCAGTTGAAGGGCGTTAAAGACCGGCCCAGGCCAAGGCTGCGCCGAAGAGGTGAACACGGAGGGGTGATAGCCGGTATCTGACATTTCGGGAAATACGACTAACTCAGCACCTCCGCGAGCCGCCTGAGCTATCAGCCCACACATTTTCTCGGTGTTTTGCTCAACTTGACCGAGGTCTGAACAGAACTGCACCAGGGCAATTCGCATACAATTTCTCCCGCTGAACGCCTCAGCAACACCGTCTTATTGGACCAACAATCATAAAACGGCCATAATTATACTCTTAACAGCTTACCAATATACTCATCACAATATATATGTTGGCATATATGTTGGCCATTGGCGGAAACAAAAAACGCTGAGCAAAGAATAATGAAAATACTCCTCACAACCGACCTCTCAGAAGCTTCAAT
>CAYGNZ010000141.1:7526-8285 GCA_964351345.1 uncultured Bdellovibrionales bacterium
AACTGCACCAGGGCAATTCGCATAAAATATCCCCCGTTGAACGCCTCAGCAACACCGTCTTATTGGACCAATAATCATAAAACGGCCATAATTATGCTCTTAACAGCTTACTCATCACAATATATGTATTGGCCATTGGCGGAAACTAAAAACGCTGAGCAAAGAATAATGAAATTACTCCTCACAACCGACCTCTCAGAAGCTTCAATCGTTGCCCTTCGATTTATTAAAGACTTCGCCAAAAACCGAGATTGTTCCATACACGTGATTTGTGTACTTGAGGACGTCTCCGCTACCAACAGCCCTTACACACTTGCGAGCGCGGTGATTGATGCCTCGGGGATCATGGAGCAGTCTCGGCAGCAAGCAGCTACACGACTCAAAGAGCTCTGCAGCAGCAATCTTGCTGGCTTAAGTTTTACTGAAGAAGTGCTCACTTCTAAGACTTCCGTTGCGGAGACCATCCTCTCTGCAGCAAAGGAAAAGAAGGTGGAGCTGGTGGTCATGGCGAGTCAGGGGAGATCGGGTCTTAAGAAGGTTCTCCTTGGCAGCACGGCAGAGAAAGTCCTGCGCCAGTCCCGCATCCCTGTTCTCCTTGTCCCCTTTAACGTAGAGCAAGCCTCAGAGTAGTGCCCGCTTGGTTCTCGGGTTATCTTATGCAAAACTCAATCAACCTTTTGGCCCTAGGGCCGATTTTAAAACCCCAGATAAGGCTGAAGGAATAATGACCCCTGTTTTCTCAACTAACTTCCAACGCTC
>CAYGNZ010000142.1:0-8255 GCA_964351345.1 uncultured Bdellovibrionales bacterium
TCCCTCGCCCAGCTTCATCGTGCCAATCCGTTTTGCATCAGAGGCTGGATTGTCAGTGGCGTGCGTCACATCAACGGCAATACCGACAAGAGGATCTATTCCAAAACAAGAAGTAGTCGCTCCACGCAAACCCAACTCCTCTTGCACCGTACTTACCGCATACAATGCGACCGGAAATTTTTTCTTGTCTGCTCCTTTTATTTTGGAGGCAACAATTCGTAAGGCTTCCATGACAACAAACACCCCGGTTTTATCATCGCAACCAGCCGCGGCAAAGCGATGCTTGGTAAGCTCTGTGACACCGAGAGCGAAAGTAACACAGTCGCCAACTTTGACTTTCTTTTTCACTTCCGCACCGCTGGCGGCTCCTACATCAATCCACAGCTTCTCTAACTCGATTTTCTTCCCACGCTCCGCGGCAGACTGTAAGTGAATCGCCTTTTGTCCGATGACTCCTGGCACAGGCCCGTCAGTCCCGTGGATCGTCACGTTTGCGCCGGGCAACACGGCTGGATCAATCCCTCCGATTTTATCGAAAGAGATGAAGCCCTTATCGTCAATATGGGTCACCATTAAACCAATCTGATCGCAGTGCCCCGCAAGCATGACGCGAATTTTTCCACTAGGGTTAAACGCGGCGATGAGGTTGCCATGCACATCAACCGTAATCTCATCTGCATACTTGCTCATCCGCTTTTTAACTACTTTCTGGATTTTCTGTTCAAATCCCGAGGGGGAAGGAGTAGTAAGTAGCTTTCCTAGGAATTCTTTCGGTTCTTTTTGCATCAATGGCCTCGCTGAATTAACTCAACTTAATTGCGTTGTTTCTTTTTACCAATTCAAATCAATCCGTAACAGAGGACTTTTCTCTGACAGATATTTCACCTCGCGAACGTTTATCCCGTATCGCCCCTCAACCAAGGAATTCTCATACGCAGCAGGAAGATCTTGCTGAAAGAGGTAGATCTCTGCCGTCCTCTCTCTTGACTCTCGCCAAAGTTTTCTCAACTTCTTGCGATACGACTTCGGCACTCGGTAGCTAACCGCTTCGTCAACTTCTACCCGCTTCACCTCTGGCGGCGGAGGAATTTGTTCGCCAACGAGCCCGAAGAGAAGCTTCAATCTTCTCAGATCCTCCTCGCACACATCTTTGAATTCCGTGAGCGTCACTTTCTTCCTTCTCTTTTTACCTTTTGACGGTCCCTCGGTTATTGTGACAATTTCTTCGATTTCTTTTTCTACTTTCTCAAGACGGCATGGTCCCGAATCTCTAAAATCGAGTAAGCGCAGGCCCCCTTCAAGCACACGGGTTGCAGGTGCAAACTGCCCGCTTTCACGATCTCCCAAAACAACCATGATTGGTCGGGGTGTTCCTCGTAAACCGCGGCTGCGTTTCACCAAATAGCGGCGCAAGCTCTCTGCCATTTGCATTCGCGCACGCTCTGCTTCTGGGCTGGCTCCGTCAACGAGTTTACGCCAGTTCCACGTATATAAAATAAGCTCTCGATTTGCCTTCTCTTGCCTATTTTTTACCTGGAGCACGAGTTCAATTGGGCCTCGGTAAAAGGTTTCCTCAGCAAACTCCGAAAAGCGCGGCAGCTCCTCGTTGGCGAGATTTTTTATCGTCAGTACCTTGATATTATAATTGCTGACCAGAAAGCCGTTATACGCAAGTCGATGATTACTGGCTCCAAGATAGGCCTGCCAACTGAAATCGCTTTTTTGGCTAAGCTTTTCGGCCAATATTTCAAGTCCTTCCTTCGCTCTTTTGAGGCTAGTGCCCACAACTCCCTGCACGGCAACCACCGTGCAGGCTTCTTTCGCAATGGCCTCAACGATCTCATGCTCCTTGCGGCGATGATTCTTAACCAGAGTTTTGTCTTTGGTTACTCGTCTCACTTCGGTTCGGGAGGAGTAGTTTTGCAAGTTCAGCGTACAAACTCGCGCCTCTGGTAGACCGCGTTCATCGCCGGGTCCTGACGGGGCGTATTGACGGTTTCGCTTATACGTTACAGATCGAAACACATTTTCTAGGCGAGAGATTCGTCGTTTCTGTCGCCGATTCAGCACGGAGCCTTTTACCAAGGGTGCAGTTTTTGGCACATCATACTCTTCGCCCTGATAGCGCTTGAGCAGTTCCTGGAAAATTCTCTTTTCTTGAGCATCATCTCTCCGCAAATTAAGACTGGGATCCTCCGCTAGCTCACCCTCCTCACTAAGCTCCTCCTCAGGTGTTTCTTCCGGTTCCGGGCGAATCCACTCGCCGAGGGCAGGAACTCTCTTAGGAGCTTTTGTTTCACTATCCTTTTCTGTCGGTGTGGCCTTTTCGGTCGGGGTGGGACTTGCTTCTTGCGCAAGCAGCGGTTGGGAAAACGTGAAAAGGAAGATCAGAGAAAATATGCAGAGAATGGCACAGAAATCCGCACGACTAGATTGTTTGACCTGGGCGAGATCCTTAATGTGCTGTGCCGATGTGAAATTCTCTGATCCGTTCACTGTCCCTCGCAGCTTACGCCCTAGCCTAGACTTGGGCGAAATCTAAAAGTGAACAGATTAAAACACAAATTTCGCTACGGAAATATCAGGAATATCGGACGCGGAGAATTCGAGAAAAAATTCGGAAAGCGGGCGGCGGGATTCGAACCCGCGACCTCCTGCTTGGCAAGCAGGCGTTCTAGCCCCTGAACTACGCCCGCGCATTTCCAGGACATTCATCAGAATTCTCTTTGAGTAGAGAACGCTCACGATGAATATCTCTCTCTCAGCACGAACAGCGAACTGCCGCGTTGAGAGACGTAAGTATTTAGAGTATCGCCCACTCGGTGTCAACGAAAGAGCAGCAGAAGGCAGATCTCGTCTAATTACTTAGCAAATCAATGCAAATACCCTAGCCTTGCTGTTCTTCGGCTGCCAGCTTGATGCAGACCGCGAGGATCTCCATAGCCAGTCGAACCTCATCAAGACTTGGTCGAGTTGGCGCGATGCGAATATTAGAATCAGCAGGATCTTTTCCGTAAGGAAATGCTGCTCCCGCGCCAGTAAGCGTCAGACCAACCTCTTTGGCCATTGCAACTACTCGCGAAGCCATCCCTGCTTGAGTATCTAAACTTACGAAATAGCCTCCGCGAGGTTTTGTCCAGGTCGCAAGACCAGTACCAGCAAGCTCGGCAGTTAAGACCTCTTCTACTACTTCAAACTTCGGTCGGATCAATTCCGCGTGGCGTTGCATATGCGCAGCAAGACCACCGGGAACACCTTCCAAAAAACGAACATGGCGAAGCTGATTGATCTTATTAGGTCCAATACTCTGCGTGCCGAAAAGCTCTGCAAAGTATTCGATATTCTCAACACTGGCTCCCATGAAGCAGACCCCTGCTCCAGCGAAAGTGACTTTCGAAGTAGAGCCGAATATCAGCACTCGGTCGGGATTTCCCGCTTCCTTACACGCCGCTAAGAGATTCTTCATCGGCGGAGGGGTAGTATCAAGGTGATGCACGGCGTAGGCATTATCAGCAAGTATTCGAAAATCACTTGCAGCAGTTTTCATAGACGCCAAGGCATCGATTACCTTATCTGAGTACACAATCCCCGTGGGATTGCTGTATCGCGGCACACACCAGATAGCTTTGATTGAAGCATCCGCGGCGGCAAGACGGGCAACTACCTCCATATCTGGTCCCTGTTCAGTCATTGGAACCGGGATCATTTCAATTCCGAGAGATTCACAGACGGTGAAGTGTCGGTCATATCCAGGAACTGGACAAAGTACCTTCACGGCCTCTTGCGTAATCCAAGGAGCACTCTGCTTAGAAACACCGCGCAGGAGCGCCCAGGTAAGCACGTTTTGCATCAGTTGCAGGCTTGCATTGTCTCCGACGATTACTTCGTTCGGCTCGACTTCGAGCACCTCAGCAAAAAACTTGCGCGCCTCGGGCAAACCGTAAGGTCCGCCGGGATAGTTGCGACAATCTAGACCATCTTCCGCCTGATAATCCTTTTCCGCATCAAACTCGGCCCACAGTGCGTTTGAGAGATCAAACTGCTCCGTGCAGGGCTGACCCCGCGCCATGCTCAACGACAGATTCATCGCTTTATAGTGTTCGAAACGCTGCGCTAAGGTGGGATCATTTGTAGGCATTCTTGTTTCGCTCGCGGCTGCTCTCATGAGGCAATCCTGTAGTGAGAAATTGGTAGTGATAACGTCGATTCAACGGGGAGAACATTACGTGAGAATCATCGTTTTGGAAAGTTTGTAGGGACCACAGATGGCACAAAATGTCAATTTGCAGGAGGCACAGTTCAGCCAAATGCACATTCGATTTGATTTCTGATGTCGTGGTCCCGAATCGAGATGAAGACCTGGCACCTAATACTGCGACGAGCGTCAGACGAGGGCAGCCATATTAGGATTTCTTTGACTGAAGTACCTTCTTCAGTCGCTCTACGACCACCTGCGGGACGAAGGGCGAAACATCGCCACCATTGACGGCAACATTTTTTACGATGCTTGAGCTGATAAAGGAAAACTTTTCAGAAGTCACAAAGAACACCGTCTCAATGTCTCCGGCAAGTTGTCGATTGATGTGTGCCATTTGGGCTTCGTATTCGTAATCAGAAACCGCGCGCAAACCTCGAATAATCACTCCCGCTCCGACAGCGCGAACATAGTCTACCAGCAGTCCATCAAAAGAGTCGGCCTTCACCCCATCGGCAAAAGCTGCGCCAGCGACCGCATCGTTGACCATCGCCACTCGTTCCTCGGCAGTGAACCAAACCTTTTTCGACGAGCTGCCCGCAACCGCAACATGCACCTGATCAAACACTCCTCGCGCTCTTCGGATAATATCTAGGTGTCCGTTGGTTATCGGATCAAATGTTCCGGCATAGACTGCTGCAGTTTTTGACGCCTCACTCATGAACTTGCCTCGGATGAGTTACGAAATATGTCACCACGGTATCTCCAAAACTCTTAGCTTTTTCGAGTTCAAGCGACAAGTAAGAACCAGCCTCCTCCAAACTCCTCTGCACTGAGCCCAAATCAATCGCCTCTGAGGCTTCAAACACGATGCGGGAAGTGCTCCGAAGCAGCCCACTTTTACACAGTAGCAGGAGTAATTCTGCGGAGCTGCATTTTCCATACGGTGGGTCGAGAAATACCAAGTCGAATTTCGTCTCAGACTGGCGATTCGAATCGCCAAGATATTTCTTCACTGAAACTTGCTCGACCGTTACGCAGTGCTGAACTTCAAGCTTTTGCACAAACTCTTTTAAGCGCTCGGCGACGGTTCGGTTTTGTTCTACAAATACGCAAGTCTCGGCTCCTCGGGAGAGACTCTCCAAGCCCAAGCCACCGGTTCCGGCAAAGAGGTCAAGAACGTGCAAGCCTTCAATTCCTCCAAGAGATGAGAGAGTAGAAAAGAGCGATTCTTTAACCCTATCGCTCGTAGGACGCACTTCCCCCTTACTCGCCGCAGGAATTACCCTCCCTTTGAATTTACCGGCAATTATTCGCATTTCTTCCTTTCTGCAAACGCTTGCGGCTCAGCGAACCTCATGGCAAAGTTCCGAAGATAAATCTTGATTTGCAAAGGTAGCTATGACCGCTGACACTGGACCCTCATCATCTGAACTAGCACTGCTCCTAGCACGGAGGCAAAAACGTCTCATCTATTGGAAACAGCGCTTTGAATCAGAAAACCTCAGTAAGGAGCAAGCAAGTTTGGGGCAAAACCTCTGCTCGACGTTTTCCCTACTTATGATGAAATTGCTGCGTGCGGAGAGTGAAGAAGAAAAAGCAGAGTGCGAGCAGCGCCTGGAAACAATAGAGCGAGAATTGAATAATCTCTTCTCCGCCACTCGGCACCTCACGAGCCCACTCGGCACTGCGGTAACCCGAGAACCAGAGCCTGGAGAGGCCGGGCATTAAGAATCACTCAAAACCGAGTTTCGCTCTTTTGCCCCACCCAGAGAAAGACCGCGAAGTTTTGCCTGTTATTTCTGGCTCTTGGACGCTTAGCCCCGAGGCGATAATAAGTGAGAGTAAACTGGCAGAGATCTTCGAAGGTGCTTTACTGCTTGCTGGAGCTATGTTAATTCCTCAAACCCTTAGGCGGACCCGTCACTTGGGTTCATGTGTGGGGCGCTAGCTCAGTTGGTAGAGCAACGGCCTTTTAAGCCGTGGGTCACTGGTTCGAGCCCAGTGCGCCTCATACCTTTTCCACGCAATTTCAGCCGAAATTCTTTCAAAAATTTCAGGATTTTTATCTGCTAGCCTAAGGCTAAACTTGCAAATTCCTGACCGCGGAAAGCATATTTAATGCTGTTATTACAGGCTCTTAACTAAAGCCCTGCGAATCTACCCGACTCTGAATTTAGGCTATCTTAATAATTTCAAGCACTTAGCCAATTCGACGAATTCCCTCAATTCTCTCACAATCCATTGGCCCGAAGAAACCAAGAATTATTAATTTGCGATGCGAATTCAATAACTTAGATACCCTCTAATCCAGAGCGATCAGCACATCCAGTTTCTCCTTATATATAGGCTCTATTTGCTAATAATCTGCGCGGTTTTTGCCGTTATTACCTAGACAGGCATGTGACTTAGCACCGCGGAGACTCCGACTGCCTGTAAATCGCAGATGCCCGAGCAAGTCGGCATCCGCATGAGGATTCGATTTTCATGGAATTGGGAATCGAGTGTTTAGGGATAAACTGCTTTAGAGGTTTTTTCAGGGACTGATGGGTGTAATCAATCGGATTACAGGTAGCCTACTCACTGCTTCCGCAGCTCAGTCGAGTAATGCGGGTGGCTCGACCATCAATGGTTTCGGCGTAGGTGCTACTTTTGACTCAGGCCCCGCCGCAATCTCTGACAGTCTCAGAAGTATCTCCAACGCATTCAGCAATTCCTTCCTTCGACTAAACGATGCCGTCGGCAAAGTTCAGATTTCAAAAGACGCACTTGAGAATCTACTTGTCATCACAGACGACCTAATCGAAATCGCCGAGCGCGCAACCAATCTCTCAGTAAACGCCGGCGAGCGTTTGGTGCTGAACAACAAATTCCAAACTGGCATTCGCGAGTTTCGAGATATTCTCGCTGATGCAAAGAAAGAAGGCGTTGACCTGCTTGATAAAGATGACCTTACCGATGTGCTTGAGAATGCAGGAATTGATACAGGACAAGCAACAAACCTCGCCCAAGCATTAAAGCGCATCGCGGGACTCGATGACGACTTAGGGTTCGAACTGATTCGTTCCAAAAGCGTTACGGTCAATGTCAGTCGAAAAAAGCAGTTTGATACCCGTCAACAACAAACCGTAACAAAAATCGTTGGTGATGGTTCATTTAACGCAACCACTTCGTATGGCAACATTCCTGGCGCAAGTGCGGTTACCTCGGGAGATGTAGATCGCGATGGTATTGTTGATCTCCTCGTCACCAGCGATAGCGATGGCACGGTGAGTGTGCTGATTGGAAATGGAGATTCTACGTTTCAAGCTCAAGTCTCCTACTCCGTCGGCTCATCTCCAGACGCACTCACGCTGAAAGATATCAACAACGATGGCATCAATGATTTACTCTCAGCAAACTCAGGCGATGATACGGTAAGTGTTCTGTTGGGCAACCCTGACGGAAGTTTCCAAGCGCAGACCACCTACAGCGTCGGTACCGGACCAACTACCATTGACACTGCCGACCTTGATGGTGACGGTTTCCAAGATATCATCACAAGTAGCGCATCAGGTGATGTAAGCATCCTCAGTGGACAACCGGGCGGAACCTTCGACGCTGCCAGCAACTTTTCTCTCTCCGCAGGATTGCAGGATATCACGATCGGAGACTTCAACGCCGATGGAATACTAGACCTCGCCTCCTCTGACGTCGGGGGCGGAGCGAGCATTGCACTTGGCACGGGGGACGGTGCAGTTGCAAGTCCCGTAGGCGATGAAGTCGCTTGCGGGACAAACTAAGGAGCGTCTTACGACATGAACAACTATGGCAAGCTCGACCTGGCATGTGCATCAGACTTGGGAGCTTTGGGAATCGCTCTTGGAAACGGCGACGGAACCTTTGCGGCAGCGCAGAGTTTTAGCACTCAAGGCATTCTCGTTACTAACCTCGTTCTGACGGATTATGATGATGATGGAAAGATAGATGCAATTCTCAGTGAAGGCGCAGGTTCTGCAAATGAGGTCGTAGTCTTTCGCGGGAATGGGGATGGAAGCTTCGCCAGTGCTCAGAGCTATGA
>CAYGNZ010000143.1:0-1945 GCA_964351345.1 uncultured Bdellovibrionales bacterium
GACCAAGTGTGTGGATAGAACCCATGGGCGGCTGGGGCTCTGGCTCGGTTGAGTTGGTAGAAATCCCAACGGAGAACGAATACAACGATAATGTCGTGGCGTACTGGGTACCAAAAGAAATCCCAAGCTCCCACCTCCAGCTACAGTATAAAATTATCGTCGATGCGGAAGGGCCCGCGCATGCGCTCGGAAAAGTCGTTCGTTCCTTACATGCTCCCGTTGCAGAAAAGAAATCCGACGCATCCTTTGCCGAGCGCCGTTTCATGGTCGACTTCACCAGTGAAGAACTACAAAGCCTCACTGCAGAGCAGCCAGTTGAGGTGATGCTCAGCATGTCAGATGGCAGCTTCTACGAGGAAAAAGCCGAGCGAAATCCTGACACGGGCGAATGGAGAGTGTCTTTCAGTGCCAGCCGAAAGCGAGGTCGAGCTGCTGATATTAAACTCTTCCTTAGCCTTAATGGACAACGACTCTCGGAAACCTGGACGTATCTTTGGGGTTAGGAGATCGGCGTGTTCGGTGCATCAGTAATCGGCAAGTTACGAAAACTCTTTTCCGCCTCTCGGAGAACTCTGTTCTGGTTGCTCGTCGCCATCTCAACTGCCTGGATGGCCTACTACACCTCCTATGTACTTGAAGGCATTTCAAACGGCCTGCTTCGTGCGGCCGTATTAGTGCTTTTTTGCCTTTGCTTTACTTGGATTTCTGTCCCCTTTTGGATGGCGGTCATTGGCTTACTCCTCACGTTGAGCGGGAGAGATCCTCTCAGTTTTGAGCGGCAAAAACGTCTACTCCCTGCAAGAAAACTACTCACACGACGCACCGCGGTCGTGATGCCGATTTACAATGAAAGTAGCGAGAGAGTTTTTGGGGCGATGGCGGCGATGTATGATGGCGTGGAACGGCTCGCGCCGGGTCAGTTTGATTTCTTTCTTCTCTCTGACACCAGACTCCCTGAATTGACGCAGCGAGAAGAGCAACTCTGCGCGGTACTTCAGTCTCAGGCAGATCGACGGCTCTACTACCGCCTACGAGAGAAGAACACAGGCAAGAAAGCGGGCAACGTCGCCGACTTCATCGAGCGCTGGGGGAGTGCATATGACTTCATGACCGTCCTTGACGCCGATAGCGTGATGACCGCCGAAACACTCTTGCACCTTTCGGCACGGATGGAAGCAAATCCTCAGGCTGCCTTAATTCAGACCGTACCTCAGATTATTGGAGCGGAAACGCTTTTTGGTAGAATGATTCAATTCGCCGGACGGCTCTACGGCCCTCTTCTTTCGCGCGGGGCAGCGTTTTGGCAAGGCGCGAGTGCAAACTACTGGGGACATAATGCGATTATCCGTATCGCACCGTTTGCGGAGCATTGCGGTCTTGGCCCACTTCCTGGGCGCGCGCCCTTTGGAGGACAGATTCTCAGCCATGACTTTGTTGAGGCCGCCCTGCTGAATACGGCGGGCTGGAGTGTCTACGTCTTACCTGAGATGGAAGGAAGTTACGAAGAACTACCACCCACCCCGGTAGAGTTTCTCCAGCGTGATAAACGTTGGTCGCAAGGCAACCTGCAACACCTGAAACTCGTGATGAACCGACGGTTAAAATTTGGCAGCCGAACGTTTTTCGTCTTAGGAGCATTTGGGTATCTCAGTTCTCCAATTTGGTTGCTCCTGTTAATACTCTCAACAAGCGATCGAATTATCGAGGCATTAAAAGTCCACAACTACTTTCCGAATCGTTACCAACTTTTTCCTGCCTGGCCTGTCTCACGCGAGCATGATGCCGTGATACTTTTTGGCAGCACCTTGCTTGTATTGTTCTTGCCAAAGATCGGTGCGCTGACCACCGTTCTTCGCGACAAGAAACTCCGTGATTCATTTGGTGGCGCAAAAAAATTGCTTATTAGCTCCTCTCTTGAAACTCTGTTCTTTGTCGTGTTCGCACC
>CAYGNZ010000143.1:1955-8123 GCA_964351345.1 uncultured Bdellovibrionales bacterium
AAGGCATCAGTTTCCGAGAAGCGTTCTCAGCAACAAAAATGCTGGTTGCCGCAGGTCTTATTTGGTCGGTAGTACTTCTCCTCGTTGATCGACAATTTCTCCTTTGGATGTTGCCCATCGTAAGCGGCTTGTTGCTCTCGCCTCTTTTGTTTCAGCTTGCATCGAGTTATCGCCTCGGTCAGAAAGCGAAAGAGTCTGGATTTTTCCTTGTTCCCGAAGAACGTCACCCGCCAGAAATTGTGGGGGAAATAGATTCAAAAGAACAGTGGCTGACCTCAATCGCATCCGACAGTTCCCAGAAACCCAAAGCGCTTCCAGACGCTGCTCGAACAGAAATGCCTATCAGTCCGGTGTTTCTGAATTAGGTTTTGGGCAAACCCGGTAAAAAACTGCGTTTCGCACGGTCCAAGTTAGGAAATGATAAGGGTTCTACTTCGGAAAAGAACCAAAAAAGGAAATGGCGTCCCTGCCATTTCCTTCTGACCTTAATGCTGAACCTCAAAGTGAAGCTCGAGATATCCTTTGTCATTGAAGACTACCTCTGCAGGATCAGCGATAAT
Organism: uncultured Bdellovibrionales bacterium; assembly: GCA_964351345.1. Lineage (GTDB taxonomy): Bacteria > Bdellovibrionota_C > UBA2361 > SZUA-149 > SZUA-149 > SZUA-149. The sequence continues at coordinate 2,516 of CAYGNZ010000143.1, forward strand.
CTGGATATTGGAATTTGCCTCTGCTTCCTCTCGAAGAGAATCCGAGATGTAGAGTACGTGCAGGTCGTTGGTGTTACGCGCAAAGACGACGCGAGGGTTATCTGTTTGCGTGCGGCACCGCTCTAAGGCAGCCCGCAGCATCGCTTCATCGCTCGTATAGATTGGCGGTGGAAACAGCACATCCACGGCACCTGAGACCTCGGCATTCAGCCGGGTATGATGCCAATCTACTCGGTCAATTAGCCGTTGCGTCACCGCATCATGTAAACCGATTGCACCTGCATTTCCGTGACTCTCGGTGGTCAGCGCGCTACAGCACACATGACCAATTTCAGCTTGCGATTCTCGCGGGAGTTCATCTCGTCGCCAGCCCCCAGGCTTACGCCCAATCACGTTGGGATCACTTCCTGAACCAGAAACATTCTTTCCCATCTCTCGCAAGTAGAGCACATCAACTTTGACAAACGGAATCTGCGGCAGCATGCCCTTGGCCTGCTCAAGAAGCGCTCGCTCAGCGGCGACAAAGCCCTCTGGACTAGTGTCAGTAACTGCTTCGATGATACCCGTCTGATGGTAGGCATTGTCGATTATGCCAATTCCACCAAGAATTCGACAGTTCTCAAGCACCTGCCTTGCCGCACCGACAATCGCTGCTTCCATGCCGATTGTTCTGGCACGAGCATGTATCGTTTCCGCGCCGTGCTTACGGCCTCCACCGATGGCAATCATTTTCGAGAGACCTGACTCGATACCGCCATGAAAAGTGGTGTGCGGTTTGATGCGATTCACAATCAAGACGAAGTCGGCTTTCACCAAATTCTTTGACCAAAATATCGGCTCACCTTCGTGCTGCCCAATCTCGAGCACATCCATCGCACCCTTAATTCGGCAACGCATCGATCCTTCAGTGATGCCATACTCCTCAAGGATGCCTTTTTGGCCCTTGGCCGTCGCACCCCCGTGACTTCCCATGCAGGGGACGATAAACGGCTTCGCGCCGGCTTCTTTGAGGATCGTAACAATTGTCAGTAGAATGCGTCGGATGTTGGGAATACCACGGCTGCCCGCCGTAATCCCAACACTCTTTCCAGCGACTTTACTGAGGTCCAGCTTCTCGATTTCTCGACGAACCCTCGTATTGACATCATGGACAGTTGGATGCGCGAAGCGTTGTTCTACGCAAAGCATCTGTAGGCCGAGCATAGGAAGAATCCTGAGTGGGAAGGAGAATGTGCAATGAACAGAAATACGATTTTCTGTAATTCTAATTAAACCTAGAATCCGAAGTAGAAACGCCCTTCTCTAAGCAGAGTTGTTTAGAGAAAGGTGTATGCTAAGACGTCTACCCAAAATGAGAAAACTGAAAAGCAGATGCTGCACCGATTAACCTTGGTCTGAAACCTTAGTATAACCGGCACAACATCTGCGAGGGGAGCGTCAGGCCGCTTGCGTCATCACTGCTTTCAGCAAGTCGCGATGCAATTCTGCAAGCGAGGGATACTCCGCATGCGCCAGAGCCCGTTCGTCGTCAGTGAATGGGGCCATACCAGGCACGACCACCACAAGACATCCCGCGGCATGAGCAGCTTTCGCTCCACGCGGACTGTCTTCAACAACGAGCATTTCCTCCGGCTGAACGCCGAGGCGCTCGGCGAGCAACTGGTATCCGTCAGGATTTGGTTTACCCTTACCCTTCGGCACATCATCTCCGTAAATCGCCGTCGGGAGAAACGAATCGAGATCGGATTTCGCTGCGATGACCTCACCCATCGGTTTACGCTTGGTCGTCGTGTAGCGTCCACGCGGCATCTCGATCGAAACCAGCCACGCAAGCAACTCTTGCGCACCAGGTGTCCACGGAATCTGATTCACCGCAAGGAATTGTCGCAGTGACTCATCTCGCGCACGCTTGATCGACTTCCAGTTGGGGCCAAGGATATCTGGTCCAAGACTCTCCCACTGATCTTGGCTCACCCCGATAAACGGAAGCAGTTGCTCGGGTGCGACGGCTTGTCCTCGCCCGGCAAACTCATGTGCCGTGGCCGAGACCATCAACCCAAGCTGCTTCAGTATCTCCGAGAGCAGCAAGGTATCATCCACGTCAAAGCCGAAGGCCTTGATGACACGTTCTAGAAACGTGATTTGAGAGACTTTCATGATTCCGTCCTTAGGGGTTGGAGTTGTGAGTTTGAAAACATCTATACAGGTACAGCAAAGCTGCTTGGCTCAGGTCGTTCCTCAGACAAGCGCTCGATGAGCAAAGTAGTGGTTTGGGCTAAAGATGGGAAAGAACTACAAAGAGCAGAGTATATTACCAAGCAATACTGTCAAGAAACCCTAGAGCCCTAAAAAAACTCAAGCAAGGCCCTCTGGCCATGTTGTCAGCAGTTGGCAACACGGTCTTTTTGAGCAAATTAATCCACAATCACTTCAAGCCCAAGGCTAAGTCATTGAAATTTAAAATATTATCAACCGCAACCAGCTCTAAGTCCGAATGATCATTCGGTTTTTAGCGTTTCCCTACGCTTGATAGGTAGCTTGTCAGCCGCTAGTGTCAATTGGTTATAGGCTTAACAAATGCTGTAAATAGATAAAGTTTATCTATAGGGCTTTGCGGTTTCTTCTTCGATGTACCGATGTCGTCCATCAAGTAGTTCCCTCAAGTACATGACTGCTTCCAAAGCCTTTCGCTCCTCGCCCGAATGAAGAGCTAGTTCTTTTTCGCTTGTGAACGCGTGCGTTCACCTCGCAGCCGCCTGCGAGCTATTCCGTGCAGAAAAACTTTTAGATCGCTGCAATTAAGCTTTGTCCGCTCAGCTTAGCACAGCGATCTGCTGTCTATCAGGTTTACACATTTCCGAGGACTCGTTACCTCGGAGAAGGCTGCTTCCTGCAGCTTGAATACTCAGGTTTTTCTTCACGGAGGACAGAATGTCCCACAACATCGAAACCATGGCCCTGATCCCAGGGTTCGCCGGGGACTTAGTACCTCGCAAACTGATTCCTGCTTTTCGTCGCTGGCACTTGAAGCGTCGTCGCGCGGGCCTTCCGCTTAAGCTCCAAGTCCTCGGACTGGATCTTCAAGAGATTGGAGATAGCTTTCTTGACCGAGTTGGCCGGCGGCAAAAGTTCGATTGCTCGTCTGATTCTTGGGCTGAGTTCAAGAGCATGTTCGACTACGTCAACTATGCTGCCGACAACGGCAAGGGAGTTGACGAGGAGAAGTTCGAGCAACTCGTGCTTCCCCGGATTCGGGAATTCCTCACCACTAAGTGTGCGAACATCTCGGATACTGAGGGCAGTGACAAGCGCGGCGTGTTCCTGGTTTACTTGGCGCTTCCCTACCAGGCAAACGAGGGATTCATTCGCATGTTTGTTAAGGCCCTCAAAGGTCTTTCGAACTACGGCAAGAGCATCTACGTGGTGTTTGAAAAGCCGATGGAGCTCGATCTCGAACGCATCGACACCATTGTTGGCTTGTTGACCGCAGCGGGGATTCCCGAGGAAAATACGGGTCTCGTTGAGCATTTTGCGATGAAGCCGGGTCTTCGGCAGTTGCTTGGATTCCTCTATCATGACGAAGTTCGACGAAGTGCTTTTAACAGCAAGATGGTCGAGCGAGTGGTGATTAAGGTCCAAGAAACGTTGGGAACCGAGAACCGTGCGTACCCTGGCGTAGGCGTGGATTCGATTCTCAATCACATGATGTTCTATCTTGGCTGTTTGCTCGGAGATCCTCACGACGAGGTTGATCAAACCGTGGGTCACACGGTGACGTCATACCTCAAGCGTATGGTTCCACCGCAAAACCCCGGCAACAGCGATGATGAAAACGCGGACCTCCTCAGTGAGTTCTTGGAGAAACTCCGTCCCCACGGGGCGTATGGTGTTTGCACCGACGACCACGGAGCTCCTCACGAACAGTTCGCAACGGCTGCAATTTTTTCCTTCTATCCGGCGACAAACCGATGGAATGGAGATACGCAGTTCGTCATCGTTCACGAAAAGAACGCGCCGCGAAAGAATGCACAAGTTGAGATCTACTTCCGCAAGGGAAAGACTCGCTGGCGTATTACTATCGACGGCTATCATTTCGGCGAACGAGTGTGGGGTTGGACACGAGTCTCGTTTAAGGTTCGCCCGGAAGATCCGACGAAACTTGAGCCCGTGATTGAACCTCACTACGAACCAGTTCCGACGGAACTCACCGACGGCTACCCCGAGGTGATTGAACGTGCGTGCATGGGAGACTTGTCGCATTTGATGCCGATTGAGTTTCAGAAGACCACATTGAAAATCGTCTTGCCGCTCCTTGAGCGACTCGACCAGTGGGACACTGAAAACGATCAGCCTCGCTTGTCACGAGTTTCCTACCCCAAAGGTGTCTCCCCGTTTAGCGACTGGGAGGATATTTGGGCTAAGCGCAATGTTCCGGCGAAGGCTGGCGACCGCGCCCGAATCCATCGCCTTTACTAGAAATTGGTTCCCACTCCCTGAGTAGCAAGAGCCTCGCTCAAGCTACTCAGGGAGTCCTTTTTTAGACAGCAGACGCTCAATTTACCTGATCCAGAAATTTCCCATCCGCCCGATTTCTTGACAATACTACAAAATAACTTAATCTTGCGGTTTATGCTGGGGCTCCTTTTTTTCGTAAATGGGTAGAATTATTAGTTGTTTTCGCTGCAGATAGGCCCACGCCCGCTCTACAGCGAAGACACTGCGTCTAATGCGTTTTTAGTAGGTTGTCCCAAACCTGCGCGCGTCGCTACCTGGCTCTTAGAGAATGAGGTGACAATGATGAGATCTAGTAACCAACCCATCACGGGTATCTTGGGGGTCTCTTTGACGCTCCCGGGATTGCTCCTCGACACAGAAAGTCTGGGCTTACTCAGCCTGATGAGCATTTTCTGGGCTCGAGGACGAAACGAAGATCCGGAGAAATTCCGAGGTCTTCTTGGGCTCAACGCCGCGGATTTCAATCATGCTGCAACCGAGCAGTTCAATGGGGATGTCAATTTCTCAGAACTACTCAAATTGCGCGATGAGGTTCTCTCCGCCTACCTGACGGAGTACGGTGCCCCGCTGAAAGCGGGCGCAAGAGAGCTGGTTCGCTTCCTTCGGGAGCAGCGCCTTGAGTTAGTGGTTAATACCTCTCTCGGCAGAGCTGCTACCTTGAAGCAGCTTGAGCTTTCGAATCTGCTCGACTTCACTCCGACAATTGTCACAGGAGATGATGTCGAGAAAGGGAAACCAAGCCCAGAGTCACATCTGCTTGCCTGCAAGCTCCTTTCGATTCCACCAGCGAAGTGCTTGGTCCTTGAGGATTGCCTTCATGGAGTGAGAGGAAGTATTGCAGCAGGATGCCCGACGATCATGGTTCCTGACTTGGAAGAACCCCCAGAAGAGGTTCGGGAAGATGTCTTCCGAGTATGCTCTAACCTAGACGAAGTGCGTGCACTACTGGAGGTCGAACTGTGACGAGATCGACTGCGATGGATTTCACGATTTCTCTACTACCTACATTGCGGACACTGCCGAACATCGATTCCATTCGATGGTCGCGGAGCACTCAAGGTTTTTACCGACGCAGTGTTCGCAATCAATTTGA
>CAYGNZ010000144.1:0-2558 GCA_964351345.1 uncultured Bdellovibrionales bacterium
TAACCTGCCGGTAAGTGAGGGTTCTGGAACAGATCCTGCGATTATTGATATTTGCTCTGCGCTCGACACAAATGATGATGGCTTCGTGGATTTCGAAGAAGTCTACGTATCTGAAGACTATGACGACTGTGAAGTGTGCGAGAATAAGTATTATATCTACGAGCAAGGGATAAAGGAGCTTCGCCAAGTCGCATCAGACACCTTGTTTAAAGGAAAAATTCCAGTCCATGCAATCATTGTGGGCGACCATGTGCAACCACATACCGTTGATGTTGAGGACGATGATATGTTTAAACCTGACGCGGAGCCTTTTTACCAAGCGAACTACGATTGGTATTCTATTGCGAGGATGACCGGCGGATTTTGGGGTCCTATTCGTCCGAAAAATCCGTTTTGCGCGGATGACTCAGAATTTGGCAGGACAATCTTAGACGTCATACGAAACATGTGTGTTGATGACTTTAGAAGAGTGTATGATGACGACTGCCGGGATACCTCTGAGCAAATTCAGGACTACATGGGGACCATTATGGATCAGAATCCCTATGCGATAGTTAGTTCTCGCTAGGGACTTCGGCTACGTCCTCAGCAGAGCTTGTTTGCGTAGCCTCGTTTGAGGGTGTCGTCGCTTTGTTCGGAACTACTTTTGAGGGCGCATCGTATTTTTCGGCCAATTCTTTAATTAAACTGTCGAACTCTTTCTCTCCAACTACTTCAGGAAATCGGTATCGAAGTGCAGTAAGTCGATAATCGAGCTGAGCCATCTGTAAATCAAGGAGCAGCATCTGCCATCGGTAGGCATCGAGATTCTCTACCTGTCCTGCGGCGACGATGCCGGCAGCTTTTGTTCTTTTGAGCGCAGCGTTTGAGCGTGCTTCTTGCAAGGCGAGATCTTTCTCGTAGAGGTCTTTTTCCTGCGCAAGCGCACCTCCTTTTGCCACATAACTCAAGTTTACGTCATAAAACGCCGCAGCGCGGCGCTGTTCAAGCATATCGAGCGTTTGCAAAGTAATCAGGTAGCGTGCGCGCACAAGAGGTTCAAGAGCCGTGACGCCTGAATACTGGCCGAATTGAGATCGTATTTCATTCAGTCGTACTTTCGTCGCCGCGATTTCGGCATCAAGCGCTTTGGTCTTCTCTGCGCTCTCGGTACATGATGTCAGCGATAGTGCAGCGCAGAGGAGAATTGAGAGGGTCAAGCCGAGTGAAAAGAGGTACTGAGTTATCTTCATACAAAGAGGGCGGTTAGACATCGATAGATTCAAAACGCATGGTGTCCGTATTGAAACTGGTATTTTTAATCATCCAGTCGAAAATAACTGCTCCGGCAACGAATACAAAGAGAAAAAAAACAAAAATCATCCATTGGTCAGAAATCCAGACAAAACCACGACTGAGCGAGCGAGCAAGGGGGCTGAAGGGATTTACTCGAGGTTTCGGCTTTTCTTGCACTCGTGGTTTCGGCCTTTGAGTCGCGAGCTCACGTTGGAACTGCCAGAGGGCCTGATAGAGATCCTCGGCGTTTTGGTAGCGGTAATCGGGGTCTCTTGTAAGGGCTTTCATTACAATGTCTGATAGCTCTGTCGGACAGTCTGGTCTGACTTCCTCCGGTGCGGGAGGGTCCCGCTCAATTTTTGCCTTTAGTAACTGCAGTACAGAAAGTTCCTCGAAGGGTACTTTTGAGGTGATGAGCTCATACGCAAGCACTCCGAAGGCGTAGATATCCGTGCGAGAGTCGACAAATCCCTCGTTGAGATACTCGGGGCTTAGATAGTCGAGGGTTCCCACGACGTCGCCTTCTTGAGTAAGGCCATTTCTATTAAACTCGACAACCGAGATTCCGTCGGACTCTTCGACATGCCGAATCATTTCATCAAGGCGCACGACGCCGAAATCGGCAATCTTTGCGATGCCATCTCTCGTTATTAGAATGTTGTCTGGTTTAATGTCTCTATGAACCACCCCCACGGCAGCAATTGCTTTTAGCCCTGAGCAAACTTGAACAAGAATTGGGACTATCTCTTTGATCGACAGTGGAAAGCCACTTTCGATTTTATGTCCAAGTGTTCCCCCGTCGATATATTCCATCGTGAACCCGACGTGTTCTTCTAAGAAAACGAAGTCATAAAATTTGGATACATTAGGGTGTTGAATTCCGGAGAGAGTCGTCACTTCGCGATTTAGTCGCGTGGAACCTTCATGCTCACTTAAGAGCCTGGAGGGAAAAAGCTTCAAGGCCACGGTCCAACCACAGAGGATGTTGTCCTTTACCGCATAGACCACACCAGATGCACCTGCGCCAAGTGGGCGCAACACCTCGTATCGATCGAGCAGTATGGTGCCTGTGGGGATCGGTGTGTCTTGATGATGATGATTTTTCGAACTCATGAGAGAACTAGTCCTCTACCTTGCAACTCTTGATAATAGGATCGTCGTGGGCGAGTGGAAGCTAAAGTAAAGCGATTGCCGAGAGGAACTGCCCCAAAACATTATATATTTTAGCGTGAGAGGGGGCTTGCAGGCTTAGGGTTCGCGTAGCAAGTCAGCGGCGACAGACT
>CAYGNZ010000144.1:2568-8119 GCA_964351345.1 uncultured Bdellovibrionales bacterium
GACTGTTCAACATTGGAAAGTATTGACTGTTCTAAACTCGCTTGAGAGCCAACAGCCGTCGCAAGTGAGCGGGCAAGACCCCCAGCTTGCTCAATATCCTGTAGTGTGGTTTGCAGTTTTTGCTCACCGCGATCTCTCACGCTGCCCAATTCTTGACGGATATCTCTATTAATTTGCCGTGCTTCTTTTCTCAGAGCCTTCTCGTCTTGTAGCTGAGTGTTAATGTCATCAAGTTCTGAACTGGAGCGCTCTAGAAATTGGTTTATCCCATCAACTGAATCAAGGTCAGCCGCTGATGAAGCGGCAAATCGTACTTCGTCTGTTCGTAGCTGTGCTCGTGTTTCGTTTCCAAGCTGGATTGATTGCGATCTTTTCTCAGATAACTCTTGATTATCTGACTGGATCTTAGTCGCAACCGCATTGCGATCTTGTTGAAGTTTAGTGAACTCTTCGCGAAGCGCAGAGGCAGTCTCTTCATCCCCCGCTTTTATTGCCTGTTTCAAATCCTTCGCAACAGAGCGTAGTTCCTTCACGCTGCTTTTCGCGCTTTTAAGATTGGCGACATTCTGATTGAGCACATCGACAAACTGATTAACCTGTGCAGAGCTTCTACTTCGAACCGCACTCAGGGCGGTCTTTATCGAGGTATCAGATGTTTCGGAATTTGTTGCAGCAGAGCCCGTCTTTCCTTCAGAACGGGGTGAGTCAAGGGGTTGCAGCTCTTCTTTTGAACGCAAACGACCGGTTTTCGGATCAAGAAAACCCAAACTTTTTGATGCATTGACTTCGATGAGGACCTCGTGAACTTCTCAAGCTTCTTCTACGCTACAGGTCGGATTCTCTGGCTTAAGACTTGAGAATTGGGCGCGCAACTTAGCTCAGAGCATGTCGAAGGTTTTGGTAGGCTTGGTGAATTTCGCGAAATCTTTCACGCTGGCTCGGTGTTTGATTGGGGGTATCGCCGCGAACTCGCGAACGATCTGGATGTACTTCCTTGACGAGTTCTCGGTAGCGCCGCCGAACCTCCTCCGCACTCATGTCTGGAGAACAGCCAAGAGTGTGAAAATAAGCGCCCAACTCGTCTTGGTCGCAGCTAAAATTTTCGTTTCGCAAACAGGACGCGAGCATTCCTCGCTCGAAGTCGCTGAAGTGTTCGTAATACTGAGGCCGAAGCTGGAAATGTTGAGCGACGACGCGAACCCGACTGCGATCTCGCGCACAGAGCATGCCCTCGTCGTTTGAGATCCGAAGTACGATTCGTAGTACACTCGCTAAGATTTCATGATCTTTTGCAAAATCCCTTACAACCTCGGACGCAAGTGCCGTGAGGGGGAGAGGAGTTTGGATCACCTCAGCATAAAGCGCTTTTAGCTTTCCGATTACTTGATTCGGGACCTGAACTCCGTCAGTGACGTGGAACAGCGTCGAATCAAAGTTTGCCGAGTCAACATCAGTTCCGTAGCTGTCAAAGCTGCAATAGAACAACAAACGGAAGACACTTCGAGTGCGATCAATGTCTAGAAAAATACTCATCCGTTGATAGTAACGAAATTAATTCCCAAAGCACAGGGGGGTGTTGCCTCTTGGATGACAGTGAATTCGACGCAAGCGTCGTTGTATGCTAGGAGGCGAAGAAATGAATTCCTCAGCAGAATATTTCATGGAACAAGCTTTTCTTGAGGCAGAGCGTGCTGCCGAGTTGGGCGAGTGTCCTATTGGCGCTGTGGTCGTAAAAAATGGCGAGATTATCGGGCGTGGTCATAATCTTGTAGAGAAGCTCCACGACGCCTCTCAGCATGCAGAAATTATTGCGATGCGCGAAGCTTCGGAAAAACTCAACAATTGGCGCCTAAGCGATACGACACTCTATGTCACGCTTGAACCCTGTCCGATGTGCATTGGTGCAATCTTACTTGCGCGGGTAGATACCCTATTTTTTTCTGCCCACGATCAACGCTTGGGTGCGGTGGGTTCACTATTTGATATCAGTGCACATCCTGCCCTGCCGCATCGGATTGAGGTCGTATCGGGTTTGTTCGCTCAGCGATCGCAGCAGTTGCTGAGTGATTTCTTTCAACAACGTCGGAAGATTCAAACCTCCGGCAGGAGAAAGACGGTTTCTGATTAAACTATTGCTTAATACCGATAATTGCGCTACACCTTCCTCCGACCGCCTCGGAGTGCGGTCTTAATCGCCTGTTTCATCGTTTGTTCTCAGTGTCTGGAGAGCTGAGCTGAGGTAAGGCAAATCAACAAACTACAGCCACTCTGGTTCTGTTCAGTTCGTTGATTGAGATTAAATCTAAATATTTCACTCCATTTTTCTTTTTGGAATTCGGTTGGTCCTTTCAGGGACTGTGCGCCGTACTGTTGTCCAAAAGAGAGTTACTGCAAATTTTCAATAATGTGAGAGCAGCGTTTGCTCTAAGAAGAATTTCGACGAATGAGGCCGAATGAATTCGTATTTGGTTTTCGGTTTGCGAGAAAAAGAAGATGACTAGGGGATAGATGATAAATTTTTTTCGAAAACAGTCTGGCTCAATAAAAAATGATGTGCTTTCAGGGATTACGGTTGCTCTTGCACTCGTCCCCGAATCAATTGCGTTCTCTTTTGTTGCCGGTGTTTCACCGCTAATCGGATTATATTCTTCATTTTTTCTCGGCCTGATCACCGCGCTGTTCGGGGGACGTCCTGGAATGATTTCTGGAGCTACGGGAGCAATGGCGGTCGTCATCGTCGGCCTCGTTGCAACGCACGGTATTGAGTACTTATTCCCCACCGTAGTGCTTTGCGGAACTTTTCAAGTGCTGATTGGTTTTGCGCGCCTAGGAAAACTTATCCGCATGGTGCCGTATCCCGTGATGCTGGGTTTCGTCAATGGACTGGCAATTGTCATTGGTGCCGCCCAACTTGGAAGTTTTAAAACCTTATCCCCAGAGGGTGAGCTCGTGTTCCTGGAGGGAACACCTCTGGTGTTGATGTGTGGTTTAGTTGCATTGACGATGGCGATTATCTGGTTGTTGCCTAAAATTACTAGAGCCGTGCCAGCGTCGCTGGTTGCGATACTGCTCGTTACCTTTATTGCGATTGGGATCAATCAAAATTCATCATCTTCCCGGTCCTCGAATGTCTTGCTGACCGTTGGGGATATGCTTCATGCCAACACTCAGGCCTCACTGATTGCTTCATCGGTCAAACAAAGCGATCGACAAGAAGTGACAGAGAGCGTGGAGATGGTTCAAGACTCTTCTGATGGAAGTAGCGGAATGAGCGGCGGCTTGCCGAGACCGTTCTTTCTCGACTATGCGATGGTGCCTCTGACTCTGGAGACCTTATGGATTATTCTTCCGTTTGCAGTAGTTCTTTGCGGAGTTGGACTGATTGAATCACTCATGACCCTCTCCCTTATCGATGACATCACAGAAACCCGCGGTAAGGGGAATCGCGAGTGTGTCGGACAAGGCGTGGCAAATATCGTTTGTGGGTTTTTCGGAGGTATGGGCGGATGTGCGATGATCGGGCAATCGCTGATCAACGTAAACTCTGGAGGACGAGGTCGTCTCTCCGGTGCGACCGCAGCGATTTGTTTGCTACTCTTTGTCTTGTTTCTTGCGCCCTATATTGAGCAAATTCCGATGGCGGCCCTTGTGGGCTTGATGTGTATGGTGGTGATTGGAACCTTTGAGTGGGCTTCACTGAGGATGGTGCGTCGAATGCCAATCACTGATGTATTCGTGATGACCTTTGTCACCGTCTACACCGTACTGATGCATGACTTGGCCTCGGCAGTTATTTTGGGCGTGATTCTCTCGGCGCTGTTTTTTGCGTGGAAACAAGCAAAGACCGTTTTTGCCGACGTGAAGTACAATGAGTTTGGTAGCAAGATCTACCAGCTACACGGACCGCTCTTTTTTGCTTCGGTTTCTTCGTTCAAAGAAATGTTTGATGTGGCAAATGATCCAGATGATGTGGTGATAGATTTCTACTATACTCGCGTGTATGATCAGAGCGGATTGGAAGCGATCAATGCTCTTGCTGAGAAGTATGAGGAGAGCGGGAAGCGACTCCATCTCACCCATTTGAGCAATGAGTGTCGCTCACTACTCTGTAAAGCGGGAGACCTTGTGGAGGTCAATGTATCAGAGGATCCACAATACCATGTCGCTACTGATAGGCTTGGCTAAAGAAAACCTCCATCCTCGCCCATTCCATTGCGGGGAGTGATAGATGAAGGCAACTTCTGTGGAGTCAAGTGGCTGGAGTCTTTTGACTCTATTTCGGCAGTGGTACCCTCTTGCACTCAGTCGAATTGTAATAAATAGCGAAGGACTACTCGTTACAATTTTCTTAGTCCGTATGCCTCATCCATTACTCACCCTTGCGGCATTCGGGGGCCTTGTGTATCCGGTGATGTTCTTGATTGAGTCACCGACGTGGATGTTTCTCTCCACCTCAACGGCGCTGTCGAAAACACGAAGAGATTTTCTCACCTTACTAAAGTTCGCTCAGATCTTCTCCCTGCTCCTCTCACTTCCAATGGTGATCATCGTTTTAAGCCCATACTATGCGGCTACCTTGGAGGTGGTGCTCGGTGCGGAGGGAGCAATTGCTGAATACTCTCGGGCCGCCTTCCTCATCGCCGTACCCTGGGTAGTTCTCACGGCCGATCGACGGGTGTATCAAGGAGTGTTGATTCGCGCAGGCTATTCCAAGGCGCTTTTGAAAGGGACAATTCTTCGCCTAATCGGAATGCTGTTGTTTCTCGCTTGTGGACTACTGAGCGGCACCACGGGGGGTGCCGCGTGGGGAGCGGCTGCGATTACTCTGGGTCTTTTTCTCGAATGCCTCTATGTGCGTTGGGTTTACAATGCTGTCGAACTAGATCAGGACTGGGAGACTTCAACAAAGCCTGCACTTAGCAACGGAGCAATTATTCGCTATTACGCGCCACTTGCGCTTGATGGTTTTTTCTTAATTCTGCGTCGTCCTCTTGGCTCAGCGGCAATGCTGCGCCTGCCTTATGCAACTGAGTCTTTAGCGATTGTAGGCGCAGTCTATTCCTTCATCCAGTGCATGATTGCAATTGCGATTTCACTGTTAGAAGTTTTAGTGAGTTATATTGAGGAACCTAAACGACGAGCTCTGCTGTGGCGGTTTACCAAGGTAATTGCCGTCGCTCTGGCTGTTTCATTGCTTGTGCTTTTTTTAACTCCTCTAGAAAACTTCCTTCTTGAAACTGTGCTTGGACTTGCAACAAAAACTCTCATACCACCAAGTGAAATATTGCTTCTCTTTTCTCCCATCCCCGTTCTGCTCTCTTTTCAAAAGTATTTCGAAGCGCTCGCGATGGCCGCACATCAGACCAGATTCATTATTGAGGCAACGTTACTGAGCTTACTGTCCTTCTGCTTGATGATTCTATGCGTAAGTTCATTGAGCAATGCCTCGGGTGCGCACATTTTTGCCTTCTCCCTGACAAGTGGTGTGCTGATTAATGTCTTGTACTTGCGCTCGAGAGTAGTTTCGCACTCACCTAGTCAATTGCCGTAA
>CAYGNZ010000145.1:0-4002 GCA_964351345.1 uncultured Bdellovibrionales bacterium
AGTTTCAGAGAACAATCTCAAAAATCTCGACATTGAGATCGCACATGACCAGTTTACGGTAATCACTGGCGTATCTGGGTCAGGCAAGTCCACCCTTGCCTTCGACACTATCTATGCAGAAGGTGGTCGACGTTATATCGAGACCTTTAGCCCCTACACCCGACAATTCCTTGATCGCCTTCATCGACCAGAACTTGATTCCATAGAAGGAGTTCGCCCTGCGCTGGCTCTGGAGCAGCGTAATCGAACCACGAGCTCACGCTCGACCGTGGGCACGGTTACAGAAATTAATGACTATTTAAAAATTATTTGGGCGCATCTCGCTTCTCTCTCGTGCTCGGGCTGTGGCAAGCAAATAGAAAAGGACTCAGCGGCAAGTATCGCCAAACGAATTGTCACTAGGGAAATATGTGCTGATGCATCCGCTGTATTGGTATGTTTTCCGATGAAACTAAGCGGAGCAGTCAGTCCAGACTCACTGGTGAGAACGCTGGAAGGGGAAGGCTTTCTTCGCTATTTTTGCAAAGAACGCAAAGCCGTTGCCCGTCTCGCGGACATTGCCTCCGACTCTAAGAGATTTTCCTCAGACTCTGAACTTGTAGTGGTGGTTGACCGCATCGCCTTGTCCGAGACTATAAGCAAACAACTAAAAGACCGATTGGTCTCAAGTCTGGTTCAAGCCTACCTCTTTGGCCATGGCCGTTTAGAGCTAGTTACTCTGATAGATTCTGGGGAACCAAAAAGTATAAGCTTCCACGAAGGGCTCTCTTGCGCGGACTGTGATCTGCATTTCAAAGAGCCAAAGCCCTCGCTCTTTAGTTTCAATAGTCCACTCGGAGCATGCGAGGAGTGCCATGGCTTTGGTAAGACTCTTGAACTCGACCCTAGTCTCATTGTCCCCGACCCGCGAAAATCTATCTCCGAGGGAGCCATTGCTTGTTGGAATACCAGCGCAACGAGTGGAAAGTTAAAACAACTAAAAGATTTTTGCGCAGAACAGGACATCGATACGAAGAAGCCGTGGAAAAGCCTCTCTAAAAGTGCGCAACAGTTGGTGCTTGAGGGAGAAGGGGGCAAGAAACGTGGCTACCCTGGTGTGTACGGGTGGTTCAAGCGGCTTGAGCGTAAACGTCACAAGATGCATGTGCGAGTGCTGCTTTCACGGTACCGCAGTGAAGTTACCTGTCCCAGTTGCAAGGGGACTAGGCTAACCCCTGCTGCACTTCTCTACACAATCCAAGGGCGAAGCATACCAGATATTTGGGCCATGCCACTTGAGGCGACCTTGGAGTTCTTCTCTTCGCTTTCCGAAATGGCACCAGAGGACCCGGTCTTCTCAGTTGCCCTTGATGAAGTAATTGCGCGTATCACCTACCTTGTTGAAATCGGTCTTGGCTATCTAACCCTTGACCGCCAATCACGAACGCTCTCTGGGGGTGAAAGTCAGCGAGTTAATCTCACTTCAATCCTTGGTGCTCGCCTGGTAAATACGCTACTCGTGCTCGATGAGCCTACTATCGGCCTTCATCCAAGAGATACGGATCGTTTGCTCAAAAGCCTTCGTGCCTTGCAAACAAGAGGAAACTCGGTGCTCGTAGTTGAGCATGATCCAGAAGTTATTCGTTCTGCTGATGAAGTAATCGACATCGGCCCGAAAGCTGGAGAGAGAGGCGGAGAAATTATTTATCAGGGAGACGTCCTGGGTCTTGCGAAAAAGAAGGACTCACTTACTGGTCGGTATTTCTCGGGAGAGCTGACGGCAGAACGCACAAGAGAGGTCCGTGTACAGTCCAAAGGCTCCCTTGGGGTAAAAGGCGCAAACGTTCACAATCTAAAAAATCTCGACGTCAGCATTCCACTCGGACAAATCGTGATGCTCACCGGAGTAAGTGGCTCCGGTAAATCAACACTTGTCCACAAATGCATTCATGAACCGTATCGAAAACTCAAGCAAGGACTGACTATGGGTGCGATACGGAAAGCACCTGATGCGCCTGTCCATTCACTCTCCGGCCTGACAAATCTTGACGACATCATCTTTATCGATCAACAAGCCATTGGAAAATCGCCTCGCTCCAACCCTGCTACCTACACCAAAGCCTGGGACCCCATTCGTGAATGCCTCGCCGCGACACCCGCAGCCGAACGGCTTGGCTTATCCAAGTCTGCGTTCTCCTTTAACGTTGAAGGCGGGCGATGCCCAAATTGCAGCGGTGCAGGCCAAGTAAAAATTGAAATGCAGTTTTTGGCAGACGTTTACGTAGAGTGTGAGATTTGCGGAGGGAGTCGCTTTCAAGAACAAGTGCTTAACGTAAAATTTGCCGACAAGTCTGTAGTCGACCTGCTGGCGATGTCGATTCAAGACGCCGCTGCTCTCTTTTCTGAATATGCAGAAGCTCAGTATGCGACAAAAATCACGAAAGCGCTTCAGCCACTGATTGACCTCGGTTTGGGATACCTCACCCTTGGCCATCCACTCAGTAGCGTCTCGGGTGGTGAAGCACAGCGAATTAAGCTCGCGTCCTATCTCAGCGAGAAGAAAGACGAGAAATATCTTTTTATTCTTGATGAGCCCACCACCGGGCTACACCCTTTTAACATCAACGACTTGCTCACGACGTTTGAGCGTTTAATTGAGAACGGACACTCCGTGCTCTGTGTCGAACACAATTTAGATGTCATTGCCTTTGCTGATTGGATTATCGACCTTGGACCAGAAGGTGGAAACGGAGGCGGGAATTTAGTTTTTGCGGGCACACCAAAGGAACTTGTAGCAAGCGAAAAAATTCGCTCACGTTCCTACACGGCAAAGTTGTTGCACGCAGAGAAGCAGAGAAATGCAAAAAAAGCTCTTCGTGAGGCAGGTAAGAAAACGAAGAAGAATGTTCTCGCAATTGGAAAACGTCACTCCGATACGGACTGGATAGAGATTCTTCATGCGCGACATCACAATCTAAAAGATGTCTCAGTAAAAATTCCGCACAACGCACTGAGCGTGGTAACCGGCGTTTCGGGTTCGGGAAAATCAACTCTTGCATTCGATATTTTGTTTGCCGAGGGCCAACGACGATATATTGACTGCCTCTCGCCCTATGCTCGTCAGTATATTAAACAGTTATCCCGCGCGGATGTTGATCGGGTGAATTTTATTCCGCCCACCATCGCCGTATCGCAAAAAACTGCTCCTCCCATGGGGGTGAGCACGATCGCTACCACTACTGAGCTGTATCAGTATCTGCGTTTACTTTACGCAAAACTTGGCACGCAGCATTGCATTCACGACAATACTCCGATCAGTAGCGTCAGCGCTGACTCCATCGCAAAACGCATTGCCAAGGATTTTAAAGGAAAGAAAATTCGATTGTTCGCGCCTGTGGTCAGCGGAAGAAAGGGCTACTACAACGATCTATTTTTGCGTGCACTGAAAGCAGAGATCACGGAAGCAAAAATTGACGGAAAGATCGTCTCACTCACTCCCGACCTTCGCTTGGAACGTCATAAGCTACACTGGATTTCGCTTGGTGTTGCCTCAATCTCTAAACCGAGTGCGCAAAGCCCCCTTCTGCAAACCGCAATTGAGCAATGCCTACTACTCGGTAACGGCGATGTGGAAGTCTATGAGGATGTGTATGAGGAGCCAGCCCTGTATAACGCAGACCGAGTCTGCACGACCTGTGGCAAGGGATATCGAGAATTAGACCCGCAAGACTTCTCCTTCCGCAGTGCTCGAGGAGTCTGTTCAATGTGTGGCGGTCGAGGTCGAGTAAGCAGAAAAAGTGAAGGAGAGATCACTTGTCCAAGCTGCGAGGGGGCGAGAATCGCTGATATTGGACGTCATGTTTTTATTGGTGACAAGCGAATCCATGAAGTGACCGCAATGAACGCGCCACGGATGTTAGAGTTTTTAGAGAGTCTGGAGTTTCCCGATCGACTTCACACAGTGCTTGACCCCATACTTCATGAACTAAGCAGCAGACTTCGTGTGATTTGTGCCGTTGGTTT
>CAYGNZ010000145.1:4043-8119 GCA_964351345.1 uncultured Bdellovibrionales bacterium
CTCGACCGGGATTCCTCGAGTATTTCTGGCGGGGAGGCTCAACGACTTCGACTTGCTCGCTCCCTTGGTTCACCCCTCACGGGAGTTTGCTACGTGTTGGACGAACCGAGTATTGGCCTTCATCCTGAAGATCAGAAACATCTCATGAGCACCCTACGCGAACTGCGAGACGCAGGGAATACCGTGGTAGTCGTCGAACATGACGAAGACACTATTCTTCAAGCTGACTATGTTGTCGACGTAGGACCACGCGGAGGCTCTCTTGGTGGGAATATCGTTCACAGTGGTAGTCTTGAACAGCTCCTCACTTCCTCAACTTCGCTCACCGCTGCCGCCCTACGTGAGCGCGCTGAACGAACCGAAAGTGATTTGAAAAAGACCTTACGCACTACAAAGAGTAGCCCCAAAAAGGACTTGCTGACTATTCGAGGCGCGCGAGCAAACAACTTGCAGGATATCGATTTTGAGATTCCGCTGGGTAAATTGAGCGTCGTGGTTGGTGTCTCTGGCGCAGGTAAGAGTTCATTGATCCACTCAACCTTAGTACCCGCGGTGCTTGAAGAGTTTGAAGGCGAAAAAGAGCGTGCGGAATATTACCCAAAAACCTGGGATAGTATCGAAAATCTTGGCGATCTTGAGCGCATGATTGAAATTGATCAAAC
This sequence comes from uncultured Bdellovibrionales bacterium, assembly GCA_964351345.1. Lineage (GTDB taxonomy): Bacteria > Bdellovibrionota_C > UBA2361 > SZUA-149 > SZUA-149 > SZUA-149. Next base: position 4,706 of record CAYGNZ010000145.1, read on the forward strand.
ACCAGTAGGAAAAACTAGCACCTCAACTCCTGCCTCATACCTAGGAATCTTTAACGACATACGAAAGATCTATGCCTTGCTCCCTGACGCGAAAGCACAGGGTTGGACGGCAAGCCACTTCTCATTTAACACTGGCAAAGGGAGGTGTCAGGCGTGTCAGGGACGCGGGTATATTACTGTGCCGATGAATTTCCTGCCTGATGCCCATACCCCATGCGATACCTGCGACAGCCTGCGCTATAATGAAGAAACGCTCGATGTTCTCTATCAAGGTTTCTCAATCGGCGCTCTGCTGCAAAAAACCTTCCGAGAAGCGAGAGAGATTCTCAGCAATCACAAAAAAATCTCCCGCGCTCTCGATTATGTACTCGAATTGGGGCTTGGCTACCTCACCCTTGGTCAACCCACGCACACACTCTCCGGTGGGGAAGCGCAGCGACTAAAAATCGCCCGTGAATTGGGTCTGCGAGAAGCGAAGAATACGCTCTACATTCTCGACGAGCCAACCACAGGATTACACATGGTCGATGTCGATAAACTACGCGGCGTGCTCGACAAACTAGTCTCTATGGGCAACACCGTAGTTGTGATCGAACACAACCTTGATATCATCAGAGCTGCGGATAACTTAATCGAGCTTGGACCTGGTCCTGGGGAAAAAGGCGGAAGAATACTTTTTACTGGTAGCCCTCTTGAGCTCCATCGTTCAAAGAAGAAAACACCGACCAAACCTCACCTGATTTCGACAAGTCTTCCCCAGGATTTTAGCGGTCGCATGCAGTTAGCCGTTGCCTAGTGAAGCGAGGAACTTGTGTTCCGTATCGCCACGAGCAAACCCTCAGGCTCCTGCCCGCAAAGTAGCTTCAATCCCTTGCGACCATAGGCATTTTGTGATGGAAAAGAGGCTACAGAGGCGATTCGTTTTGTTCTCTTCCTCCCATAGATGAGCGGAGAGAATTGACTTAGGATGAAGTAGTTTCAAAGTTCTTGGCAAACTCGCTTCATCTCGCAATATCGCAACAGGTAGTGATTCCTTATGAGCAATTCGCTTTCAACGTCCGAGGCCATCCGCACTCGTCGCGCAGTAAGAAAGTTCTCTAGTCAAAAAGTCCAAGATCAACTCGTCTACGAACTGCTCGAATTGAGCAATCGTGCTCCAAGTGGCTTCAACCTACAGCCATGGCACTTCATCCTAGTCCGAGATCAAGAGTTACAAGGCCTCCTCTATCACATTGCTCTTCAACAAAAACAAATTATCGAAGCCCCACTCACTGTGGTCTTTGCCGCAAATCAGAATGCCTGGCGTGACGAACTGCCCCACATTATCAAAACCAGCGTTGAAGAAGGATTGATCTCGGAGGAATACGCGCAGTTCTCAGCAGCTAATGTTCGTTCGCAATTTCGCACCGGCCCATTCGGACTCTCTGGATTCGCCAAACGAGTAATGCATCCCTTGCGACGCCTCACTCGACCCTTACCCGATCCTCTCTACACCGCGGATGAAGTAAAACAGTATGCCCGCGCACAAACAATGATTGCCGCAAGCACATTCATGATAGCGGCCTCGGGAGCAGGCTTGGCGACAAGTCCTATTGAAGGCTTTGATGAACGTCGCTTAAAAAAACTCCTCGCGATTCCTTCACACTACAGCGTGCCAGTGATTGTGAGCTTGGGCTATCCGCTTGAAACGGAGTCTCAATCAGATTCTTACCGAGTTCCGCTCTTGGAGAAGCTCAGCGTTGATATTTTCCCCAATAAGCTCTCACGAATAAAAGCGGAAAAAGCTCAGGCGAAACAAATAAAACCAGAGTGAACTTTGCTTCAACAGTAAGATTCACTGCATTATTAAACTACATTCCTCGGCTAAAAAGAGTCTACTATGCCAATCCCTCACTTGCGTTTGTTTTTTCTTACCGTCTTCGTGTTACTGCAACCCGCAACACTTCTCGCAGAAGATCTTGAAACAGTTCCAAGCTTGTCAAAAGAACCGCCACCGGGGAATGTTGCGGTTACTCCAGACGGCCGGATTTTCATGAGTCTCCATCCTTTTTACAAACCGACCTACCGCGTGGTTGAGGTTTTAGAAGACGGGACGACAAAACCCTTCCCGAGTGATACTTGGTCAAGAGCACCCAAAGAGGGTTCTGAAGTCGGACTCAATGCGGTACTCGGACTTCGCTCGGATTCTGACGGCATCCTCTGGATGCTTGATCGCTCTCCTAAGGAAGGCTATCCAGGGCGTCTGGTAGCCTGGGATACTCGTGGGGAGAAGCTTCATCGTGTGATCCATATCGGAAAACCTTTGCTTGGTGAAAAGCCTTTCTTAAACGATCTTGCTATCGATTCAAGCAACAAGTTCGCCTACATTGTTGATATGGCGACCCCAGGGCAGAGCGCACTCATTGTGCTCGATCTCGTCTCAGGCTTCGGTCGACGCGTCCTACAAGGACACCCCTCCACTCAGCCGGAGGACATTGATATTGTGATCGATGGATTGGTCGTACACCTCGGTGAGACGCCAGCAAGAGTTGGCCTGAATCCTATCACTATCGACACGAACTTTGAGTGGCTTTACTTTGGTGCGATGAGCGGAAAGTCACTCTACCGCATTCGAACAAAGTATCTTCGTGACACCTCTCTTTCAGGTGAAGAACTTGCACAAAAGGTCCAACGCTTTGGCGACAAACCAATAAGTGACGGTATCACTATGGACGGAGGGGGAAATATCTATGTCACCGACATAGAAAATAACGCCATTGGTATCGTCGGGCCAAGTGGCAAATACACGGTCATTCATGTGGACCCGAAACTCTTGAGTTTCCCCGACGGAATGAGTTTCTCTCATAACTCTTCAGTCTACGTCACGGTGAATCAACTGCATCGTAGTGAAGTGCTTCATGGTACGGATGTTTCAGCTCCACCGTTTTATTTACTGCGCTTTAAATCACTTTCACCCGGAGATGCGGGACGTTAAGCGCGAAAAATCACCGAGGAGAACTTAGATGGCAGCTTTAGAGGTCATTGAGAATGCAGCCCTACGAGCGGAAGTTGATCCCGCTGGAGGTGCCTACCTTCGTTCCTTTCAGCTAAAACGCAAGGGTGAATTTGAAGACGTGTTCCAAAAAGGCAAAAGCCTTTTTGTCATGGCTCCCTATCCAAACCGCGTTGTTGGTGGGCTGTTTCCTTGGAAAGGAGACATGTTCGCGCTTAATCACCCCCAGGATCCTGCTACGGCAATCCACGGGGTCTTTCGCTATGTTCCCTGGCAGACTCTCAAGCAGAGTGCTTCTTCGATTACACTGCATTTAACGAGTACAACCGCGGCAAAAGAGTTTCGCTACCCAAGCGAGTACGAAGCCGAATTAGAATATTCGCTCCTAGATTCAACTCTTCGCGTACGGCTGCATTGTCAAA
>CAYGNZ010000146.1:0-8067 GCA_964351345.1 uncultured Bdellovibrionales bacterium
GTGAATCGGCAAACTTGGTAGCATCGCGAATTCGCCAGCAAGCAAGTGCTGCAGTCGGTGCGCAAAGTAATTTACAGCCTGAAATTGCGTTGCGTTTACTGCAGTAGGTCTCCCGACGCAAACACAGCACGCCTCACGAGAGAAATTTCGCTAATCCGCTGATATCTTCTGTTCTATTGTAAGAATGTTGCCTGCGTCATTGTATCGCACGACATCGAGAAACTTCTGAATGAGGGAAACACCACGCCCGCTCGATGCGGTGGGATCGAGTTCACTTGATTCAAGCTGTTTTAGCTTTCCTTTCCAGTCAAACCCGTTGCCGTCATCAGCTATTTCGCAAGTGAATACCCCATTTTCAATGGCTGCAGAAATTCGGATTCGTAGATTTTTCTTCCGCGCAACTTCTTCCTTTTCTCGTAATGTCGCCTCTAAGTTTCCGCTTGCCGCCAGCTCCGCTTTTTCCTCACTAGTGATTCCTAGATTTCCGTGCTCATAGGCATTTCTCATCGCCTCATCAACGGCCAGAATCACTCCTTTAAGCTCAGCGCGACTGTTAAACTTGGTCAGCAGATTAACCACTAAGGAAATCGCTTCGTCTACCGCACCCGAGGTGCTCTCGATATCAAGCTCAAGCCGAGCGCTACCGAAACTATCAAAACTTCTACCTTCGGAACTTCCCGTCTGCTGACTCATTCGCAGCGACCTCTTCGTTTTAATTCCTCATACGCCCTTTGGATGGCCAAGGACTTTTCGTGCGCGAGTGCCTGCAATTCAGTGCCTAAATGCCGCACTTTGTCTGGATGATACTCAGCCATTTTCTGTCGATACGCTTCGCGGATCTCCTTACCCTCTGCCTCAACCTCTACTCCCAGAACCGTATGTGGGTCCTGTTCCGCGTCTTTTCCAACTCCTGACTTCGGTGAGGACTGCTCTGCTTGATAGGCCTTTTCTTGGGCTCCAATTTTCTTCGCAGCTCGAAGATAACGATAGACTAAATATGCCCCGAGGGCGAAATCATCTAAACGCCCAAGCACACCCATCATGTCTGGAAGCGCATCTATTGGCGAAAAGAAATAAATCAGCCAAACAGCAAGCAGAAGGTACTTTAACAAGCCAAGATTCACGAAATTCCGTTCTCCTCCCAGCCCAATCGCCAGAACTACTCAAACTATTTGCCTGCTTTTAGCCTGTTCACCTTGTCTCAAACGCAGGTATGCCGCCTTGGTCCTCCCTAGTAAATCAGTAGATCTCGCTCAGGAACAGTTCAAATGCTTTATCGACGCATATTAAAGAAGTCGGCTCAAACAAAAATTTTTTCAAAAGTCCGTTTTTTAGCTATTTCCCGACTGATACGATGTGGATTGTGCGCAGCAAGTATTCTGACACCAGTTGTAGGGGACGCATGAAACCACCAATCAATGACCAGCAAGCTCGGTTTAGAGAATTACTTCGAATTGAGCGGCAAAACATTCTTTATTCAGCGAAAGGAAAAGCTGAGCCGGGCTCAGATCAGAGTCAGAACATTGATTCCGAAAGGGAGCAAACAATCGCTTTGGGTGCCCGCGAGAAAGAACATCTACGAGAAATCCAAAGAGCGATCGAGCGTTTAGATAGCGGCGAATACGGGACATGCCAGTCTTGTGGGAAAAAGATCTCGCTCGCCCGGCTCGAGGCTCGCCCCATCTCGCTGTTTTGTTTTAGTTGCAAGATTGTCGAGGAACTACGTACGCCGCTCCCCACCAAACACGAGCAACATGACTCAGCGTGCTGGGAGCCTGAAACGCCGCGCAGACCCGAGCAACGTATGAAGTAATTACCGCTCCTCTCCCACAACGCGACTTACCTATCTCGGTGGACGCCCAGGGCCGCGATATCGCCATTTTCCCTGACATCTCTTCCGCAATGTGTAAGAAATGTCATATCGTGGAACTTCGATCCTTGTTTTGCGGTACCACAGCACTCCGACAATAGGCCTATAACGAGATGTCCACAGAGACAGAAAAAATTCGACAAAAATTACTTCGGCGACGAATCATCTTTGTTTCGGTTTCCCTTTCCCTTCTCGGACTGGTCTATGCCTATTTTTACATTACCTTGTCGCCTAGCGAACCAGATGAGGAAATACTCGGCAACGTGGGGGAAGTACATCAAGGAGAGATTGTCGTTGGCTTACTCGCTCCCCTTCAAGGGGACTTAGCTGAATACGGCAAAAGCATTGTTCGCGGTGCAACCCTAGCCGCAAAGACTATTAACGAGGACGGCGGTATCCTTGGTAAAAAATTGCGCATCCTCACCGGAGACACACGCTCTAGCCCCACCCTCGCGGCGGAACTCACCAATGATTTTATCCGTCGAGCAAAAGTACCGCTGATCGTCGGTACGGCTTCAGAGGAATCAGCGCTTGCTGCGAGCGCTGCCGCTTCGAAAGGAAAAACTCCTTTAATCTATTTGGGCAACGGCTATCTCAAAACTTGCTCGGAGAAAGACTCGCGTGAGCTTGACCCTTATATCTTCACGACCGGACTTACCGAATATATGAGCGTTGAACCCTTCCTTATTTATCTCGCCGATAAGCTTCGCCCAAAGGAAGCTGCGTTTCGAATCTATTATTTTGGCACAGACGATGACGACGCGCTGAAAGACAACATCTATGTGCAACAGACCGCAGAAAGCTTAACGTTCAAAACAGTTGCCGAGGAAATTGTTGATGGCAGAATCACGGACTACTTCCAGAAGATCCGTGCAATCTTTAAAAAAGACCCAGACGTTCTTTTTGTGACCACCTCTCGCCATGCTTCCCCGGGATTTCTCCAACAGGTGGCCAAATTAGGGGTAAAAGCGGAAATGGCGGTAGCGGGTATTAAACCTTTTGAAAAAGAGCTTATCGCTCCACTTGGTGGTGCGGTGGATGAGTTCTACACCGTGTCTGGATACGCAGAAGATATTGATACCGAGCAAAACAAAGCATTTCTTGAGACCTGGGAAGCGCTCTATCCCAATGATGAACCAAGCGATATCGCAATTGCAGGCGCCTATACCGCACTTCTTCTCGCACGTGCCGCTTTTGAGAAGGCCGGTTCCACAGAAATACCGGCGTTTTTAGAGGCCATAAAAAATCTTGAGGTTTCAGCACCTCAGGGTCGGGTCAGTGTTAATTCTCATAATAACACTCTGATAAAGCCTTTATTCGCGACCCGATTCAAGAATGGGCGCTTCGTCGTCGATGAGTATCTGGGGGACGTGTCGCATCCTGCGCTCGAGGCTTGCGTGCGAGCGAGAAAGGATGCGGTCGTCGAGTAGTCGTAGGCAATAGAGTATTCGACGCGGCCTACTGCGATCATCAACCATTTTTCGACAAGCAAACTCGGTGTCACCTATGACTCAAAAGAAGCTAAGTCTTGATCGATTAGAGTTTCTTGCCGAGCTACCGACTCTCCTCAACTCATCACTGCGCACGGGGCAAGTCATTGAAGGTGCGCTAAAGTTTCTCCGCTCAAAACTGGCCGCCGAGGCTGCCACGGTGTTCCTTCTTCAAGGTTCCGGAAAAGAGCTTACTTTTTGGGCCCTGCAGGGAGGCGACGCTTCTGGTCTTATTGGCAAGCGAATGCCCTCAGATCAAGGCCTAGTCGGTTGGGTGATACAGAAAAGAGAGTCGCTCTTAGTCAATGATGTCGAAAACGACCCACGATTCTTTTCCGACGTCGACAAAGAGACTACCTTCCAGACTAAATCAGTTATTTGTGTCCCCCTTATTGCAAGAGGGAAACGATTGATTGGCGCCTTGCAAGTAATCAACCGCAATGATGGCGGTAGCTTCACAGAGGAGGATCTGTATTTCACCGAGAAGCTGAGTCATCAAGCTGCGCTCGCAATTTTTAATGCGAAACTCTACAAGGAGGCCCAGGCGAGTAACCGTCAATTGGCAGAGCTGAATCGGAAAAAGGATGACATGATCTCGGTGATTACACACGAGTTCAAGACCCCAATTAATATTTTGCAAAACTCTATTGAACTTCTCACCGTTGATTCTCTCGCGGAACAACAGCGAAAAGTTATCGCAAAGACCTTACTAAGCGGCTTAACCCGTCTTACCTCGGTCGTTTCACGAGTACGAGACGTCTCCAGTGTCACCCAAGGGAAGCTCAGTCCTCAGCTCTCACCCTTTGCCGCTGGAGAAGTTGTGCAGCTTATCGTTTCCGAATTTGAAGAAGTGTTTGCCAGAAGAAATCTTAATTTCTCCTCCGATATTGGAGAAAAAGGCCCTACGGTCGAGGCAGATCTCACACTCATCATGGTCGCAATGAGAAATCTAATCTCCAACGCGATACGTTTCACCCCAGACCACGGAAGTATCGCGATTAGTGCTTTCCAGACCGTCGGCCTAGTGGAATTTGCGGTAACCGACACAGGAATCGGCATCGAAGAATCACAGCAAAAAGCAATTTTCGAACGCTTCTACGAGGTCACTGATGCGCTCAGTCACGGTTCGGGAAACTACGAGTTTAAGTCCTGTGGTCTAGGTTTAGGGCTGCCTACGGCAAAAGCAATTTTGGAAGCCCACGGAACAGACTTGATCGTAAAAAGCAAACCCGATCAAGGCAGTCGATTCTCCTTCCGACTCAAGCCTGCACCCTCGCCCAAACAATCGTAGCACGCTACCTCTCTATGTTCGATCGGCGGCATTGCTCTACAATTCGTTTACGAAAGTATTGCCATCGCACTTCGACTGTCGATGTTTGCTTGTGCATTGATGGCATCTCCACCTCGACGTGCCACTCGATTTGCTATTGAGCGTGCAAGCAACATCGCATCATCTTCAGTTTCGACTTGAGGCTCTTCTTGGAGCGCCCGTACTACTGGGTCGCTCGTCACGGCCTCCTCTTCCAGCGCAGCGGGGCGAGTTGCTGGAAGAATAACTTCCTGCCGCTCTGAAACCGGCTCCGCTTTATTAATTTCGTTTATCTCAAACCCTCGAACTGCTTCTACTGCGTTCATCAGACTACTCCACTTCGTCGTTTGCGAGGTTTTCCTCGCAGCATTTTACATGAGCCCCATCCGTGCTCAGGTAGGTAGCTCAGACCATGAACTACTGTGTGTATTCGCATTCATGCGGGACAGTATCCCGCACTGCGATGTATGTGCCCCTGGCCGCAACTCGCACTCTTGGCGCAAGCAAGGCTCAGGCGTATACGTCCATGTGGTGAAGCTCGCGTCCTACGAGCAAGAAAGTAAAAGAGAGTGAATCGACCCCCTGAGGAACAGGGTGGTCTGATTCAAACTCTGGCCTGGAGTATCCCATTCTCCAAAGCGAACTGTTTTGCAAATGGCCTCTGCGACCATTTGCAGGCGCGGTATCTGAGTCAAAGCCTCCTTTGCTCAGAAGATGCGGTAGCCAACTCGTCTCGCAACCGCTCATTCTCAGCGTTGCGGGACGATTATGTTTTACTCACGCGATTTTCATTACGCGAGTAAGTCTTGAACAAGTCGCGGCTCTGGCTCACTCTGAGCGTCTAGCGACTCACTTCCCCCCTCTCTTATCGAGTTACTGAGATTCTGCGCAAGCTGATCTGCTTCCGCCTCCTCGGTCACTCGAGATTCAATATTTACCACCACTGCATCTTCCGACGCAGCGTCGGCTCGAGCAGGCACTTCTTCTTTTTCTTCCAAAGAGTCTGCGCGTCGAGTTTGTTGTGCAGCCTGAGTGGGGCGTGCCACTTCACTGCTTGCTGCTCCGATTGTACTTGCCATTTCACCCTCTCATCTTTTACACGGCATGATATGTAGGTACACGATCCAGAGATCGAGCGACGTGAGAGAGCATTCCTTGCTCGCAATAGTGCCAGCGACCTTGAGGCACCAATACTTCAAAACTCTACGAATGTGGTTCCTTTCTCTGTTTTAAGAAAAGAAACAACACTCAAATTATTTTTGGATTCTGGGACTTTGAATCTCGATGAGTGGACCGAGTTGGACTCTCTCTAAATTGAGTCACAACTCTCGCACTATTGAGAGTTTAGATCTTTACCAGCATCCAGCGAGCATCATCCTTGCTCTGCACTCGACCCGTCCCTAACGCCGAGAACAATACTCTTTCACAAAGAGTAGACCAGAGAACTGAAGATGCATGCGACCCTAGACGCAGCAATAGAGGTGAGTCTCAGACGATGGCCAAGTGCCTCGTAGAGTTCCTATACATTTAGTGGGAAGAGAGGAAGTGTTGCTCTCAATCCTTTGTGCGTAGGAAATTACCTTTTCCAGTCCTTTTTGCTACCGCGGTTCTTGCAGTAGTTAGAATTAGAATCGGTAGGTATTGCTCGGAGCCTAATAATTTGGCGCGGAGTTCTTGCGGAAATTATGCACCGTAAACCACTGTAAATACTCAACTATGCTATTTTGGGGGTAAAATTATCCCCAAAATAGCAATCTTAAGGCTTTACCTGCCGGATTGGCACTTTCATGTTTACATCCCAGCTAAAGGGTACCGAAATCGATTTAGAAACGGTGGATCCCTTTAAATCAATTTCAATCTCACCGCCGTCACGCAATGCCCCTTGGAGTTTTCTTAACTCGTTTTGAGTAATCTCCATCGAGAGGCGTTTAAAACTCCGACGGTCGTAGCTACCGGGGAAGTAGAAGGAGCCAATCTTGTCGCGGTAGAAATATGCCGTGTAATCAATCAGCGCGTCCGGCTCAGCATGCGTGGTCGATCGTCGAAGATTGAGAAAGAGAACTAAGTTCGGACGCTTGTTGTTTACATAGGTCCATAGAAAACGGTTTGCCCGGATCTTCTCACGTTCAGCATCGGTAAGCGCTTCGGAATAAAACCCAATCGCAACGTCCTTCTCTTCTGGATAATACAGGGCAAAGCTTTCCTTAAATTCGATAGATACCGATCCCGCAGTTGCTTGTGCAAACGGCGCTTCCCGGCGCCCTGCTGCACTCAAGTTCGGTGACTCGCCCGGTTGAATAGGAGAAGGATTGGATACTTCAGAGTTGATAATCGGAGTGTTAAAATCAAGCGCCCAAGAAAACTTTATCGGAATACCTCCCATTCGCTTTTGTACTTCGTGAACGAGACTTCCCGAGACATTCTCTCCCTCTCGGAGATAGCCGCCAAGATTCCGGAGTTGATCGGTGGTTTGCACGGTAGGAACATAATAGAAACTCACCTCTTCCTCCGCTCCAGGAAAGCGGACTCCTTCTGCAGAGCCCCGAAGAAAACTGATGCCTTACTGGATTAAGGACTCGGCTCGGAACTCCTCAGGATCTTCCCGAAGATCAAAGGCAAGAACAACGGGCGGTCTATTTGACTCAATCGCATCAATTGACTTCGACTGACGAATCTCGTCCCGATCCTCTCGAGAGAGGTCTTCGGTAAAAAACGCTACCAGCAAAGTATTCTCAAGCGGATTCCAGAGTGCAACCTGCGCCTTTGCATCGCCTGAGGTAAATCGAACTGGGCGAAGATTATCGGGAACAACCAGTCTGCTCTGGGTCGTAATATTCCACTCAATAGGCACGATCCCGTCACGGGTTTCCTTTTGGTTCTTCCCACGCAGAGTCGCTTTCAGCGGTTTGCCATCCAGAAGCTGACAACGAACATCAACCTCTAATGCGCTCGTTGTACTCAGATCGAATTCAGCCGAAACACGCGCACCTTGCGGCTTCTTATTCACAATCGCCTGAAAGGGCTTCACACTTGCGGGGCTACAAACCGCAGCCTCACGGTCAACTTTCGCTCGAAAGAGAAAGTCAGGAATGAGTAGAGGCGCACCTGAAAACGAAGAGGTTTTACTGAGTGCTTTCCGGTCTTCAGTCGTGAGAGGGCTAGAGAAAAAAGCAATTTCTAGCATTCCGTCGAGAGGATCGTAGAGAGAGTAGGAAGAAACCAAGGCGACATTTAAATCGTTAAAAGAAATATTTCCTTGCGTTACCGGAATAAAGATTGAGGCACCGGAGGGGACTTCAGGGGTTTGAGAAATAGGAACGCCCTGGCTTGAAGAAAAGCCCCCTATAAACTCAGAGAAGGCGTTGTTTATCAGAATGAGCACTATGCCCAGTCCACCA
>CAYGNZ010000147.1:0-8012 GCA_964351345.1 uncultured Bdellovibrionales bacterium
GGTCCCAATAAGTTGATCGTCACTCTCTCCTCGAGCTCTTTCTAAAGCCCAGAAAGCACCATTTTTTGCACCAACATCTTCTTCAAGGCTCGCTAAACTGGTGCGCAGCGCATAGATTGACTGCGTCGTTCCAATTTCACCGAGTGCTGATGCCGCTCGTTTTCGAATTTCTGCATCATCTGCTTTTCGCAGTGTTCGAACGAGCACCGGTATCGGCCAGTTGAATTTGAGTTTTCCTAGGGCAGAAACCGCAGCTCGTTTCGATTCGAGATCACCATGACGAACTTCAAAACGAAGGGCCTCTCCGGCTCGGCGATCTTGTAGACCAGCGAGTGTCTCAATAAGAAAGAGTTGCTTATCGCGGTTATTTCCTCGCTTGAGGATTTTGACCAACAGAGGCACATCAGAGAGCTTCGCGGTCTTGCGCAGGGCCAAACCAGCCTCAAGTCTCGTCCGCTCATCAGGACTCGACATTCGGCGAAGCAGCGCATCAATAAGAGCTTCGTGACTTAGCGGGACTGATTTACTTGCTGCGGCAAGCTGTGTCGGCTCTTCCTCAGCCGGCTGCTCCACAAGCTCTTGCGCGAAAGCTTGGCTACTGCACGCAAAGAGCGACAAGCATAGTGCCGCTGCGGCAAACGTCGGTGTCCAGAGTGTGCGTGAAACTTTTTCCGACTTCTTCTTCTGAAAAATAATGCTATTCATGAAAAACCCTACGTTAGTTAACCCCTTACTCTTCCATGTCCACCGAATACACTTCGGTGCCCACATAACTCAAAAAACCTAAATTACTCTTTCGCCCTAATCTTTCTTGTGACCTATACGGCCAATTTCTGTTCCGTAACTAATTTCCTTACATCCTCATGCAAACGAGGACCTAATTGCGACACAACTTTGCCTGCAAGAAAACAAGCAAGGTTTCCTGCGTCTTTGCCCGAGAAGCCTTGCGTAATGCCATACAGGAATCCTCCTGCAAACATGTCTCCCGCGCCTGTGTCATCAACCGCTTTTACCGGCGTTACCTCGAGATGCTCTCGCACACCGTTAAAACAAATCTTCGCTCCACGCTCACTCATGGTCATCGCGACATTCGGCACGAAGTCACAAAGAGCACTAAACACTTCATCATCTCCTGACTTTCCGGTAAAACGCTGCGCCTCGTTGAGATTCGCAAAGATTAAATCACTTTGGCTTACAATCTCTCGCAGTGGATCGCCGAAGACATCAACGATGAATCCATCCGAAAAAGTTACGGCGATTTTCACACCGTGTTTTTTCGCAAGTGACACTGCCTCTCGCACTGCCCCTTGCCCTACTTCAGAGCTAAACAAGTATCCTTCGACATAAAGCCATTCGGACTGAGCTAGCATTTCCTCGTTCACTTCTTTTGCACTCAACTCTGAACTCGCTCCAAGATGCGTGTTCATTGTGCGTTCTGCGTCTGGTGTAATTAAAATTACACAGGTGCCGGTGGGTTTTCCTTTGACTGGCTGCGTATGCAGTTCCACTCCAATTTGCTTCATTTCATCAAAGTAGAACTTGCCGTAGTCATCATCTCCAACCAAGCACGCATACGCAGTGCTCGTTCCAAGTTGACTGAGCGCAATCATGGTATTCGCCGCAGATCCACCACTGGCGAGATTAATGTCTTGGCCGTGGAAATGTTCAACAAGCTTTTGTTGCGCTGCCACATCGACAAGCTGCATCCCTCCTTTCTCAAGAGAGAACAATTCAAGATCTTTCTCCTGAACTTGGAGTTGAAGATCCATAATGGCGTTGCCAATTCCGTAGACACTAAACTTTTTGCTTTGCATGTAACTCCTCTAGGGTAGACTCCTCTTCCCGCTTCTCCCCCCAACAACGGGGTAGCGTATACAAAATGTGAAAGAGCCTCCTGGCATCGCAATGCTTGCGATAAACCAGCAACAGCTGGAGCTTAGCACCTAGGCGCAATCTCGCTCTGTTATCCTCTTTCGTTATGGCCTCGACCTTAGCAAAGCGTTACATCTGGTGTCGAACTAGGATCGATAATCTAAGACCTTAAAATGACTATACATTTTTAGCCGCATGCTAATCTCCAGTGCATATCAGTTCGAACCGATAGATATTACTTAGGCTAGAGTCGAACTCATGGGGCTAAGTGCTTGAATACTTTAGATAAACTAATCGGCAAAGAACGCTGGCAACAACTTGCCACAGCTCTAAAACGCCAAAGCTCCAGCAGACAGGGCCCTGAGCTGGGCACCTCAGCAATAATTATTGCCCTAGTTTTAGGCATTACTCCTGCGCTCCTGACTTCAGTTCAATCCATTGCCCCGGCAAGCAAGATTGACCTACCGACTTTAGCCTTTGGCGTCTGTTCGGTGCTCGGCATTGTCGCCCGCTGGCGACTCGCGCTGCCCTTCTCCAGAACGAAAAACTGGAGTGAGTCACTCAGTCTGACTCACACGGCAGTAGCATTTGGCTGTATCCCTGCTGTGCTGGTGCTTATTTTCGCTCCCGATTTATTCGCTGAGCGACAAGATGTGATGACAGCAGCAGTCAGTCCTCGTGGTCCGGCAAGCGCGCCCCGGCCCAGCGCTCTCTATGTGTTTAGCATCGTGATTATGATCTCGATGTGGGTTGCCCTGGTTGAGGAAATTGTCTTTCGTGGCGTTTTAGTCAGCATTTTACGACGTTGGAAGCTGATTAAGGTGCAACGCCAACGAGACATTTTCGCGGCAGTACTGTCTGCCAGCATTTTTGGTCTAGCCCACTATTCAACCTGGGGCCCGATTGCAGCACTCGCTTTGATTGGACTCGGTATTGGTTTTGCTATCGCGTATATCGCCAATGGCGAACAACTTCTTCCCTTAATTCTCTACCATTTCGCCTTTGATTTGCTGAGCATCAGCGTCAGCGTTTACAGCTAAAGCCAATAACCGCAGACCACATGCGGCATTGTGTCAATCCTCTGAACACTATCTGCAGAACGCGCATCCTAAGCGTTAGATAAAACAAAGGATTGTCACAGTGAGTAGTTTCTTTTTTGGAGATAGGCTCTCAAATACGCGAGGGCCAGACGTAGGAACCTTCTGGGGTGCTGGTAGCGCCTTTGGTTTGGTGTTGCTTGCGATCCTGCTCGGTGGAGGCATCTCCTCATTCCTTGATCTAAAAAGTTTGCTGATTGTCTTCGGCGGAACTCTTGGCGCAACGTTGATTGCCTTTCCTCTTGAAGACTTCCTTCGCACCTTAGAAATTATCCGACCTGCGATCTTTCCCGAGGGAAAAAATCCGGGGCAACGTCTGGGTCGACTTCTAGAGCTTGCAAGCATTAGTCGTTCTGAAGGGGAACTCTCCTTAGAAGAATACGCCTTCCGCGAACCTGATCCATTCTTTCGCAAGTGCTTAGAGCTTGTGGTTGATGGCGTGCGCCCTGAAAATATTCGCCGGATTTTAGAGCTAGAAATCGCCTTTCTCCTTGAGCGACATCGTCGAGGTGCACGAATTCTGCAAACCATGGGCGCGATTGCCCCGGCGATGGGACTTATTGGAACCTTGATTGGCTTGGTGCGGATGCTTGAGCACCTTGAAGACCCCTCGCATATCGGACCAGGAATGGCGCTCGCCTTGCTCACGACATTCTACGGAGCACTCCTTGCGCACCTCCTGTTTTTGCCTCTCGCTGCGAAACTAAAAACTCGAAGTGACGAAGAGCGCTTGATTAAGGAAATGACGCTGGAAGGAGTACTTTGCATTCTCGAGGGTGATAACCCCCGCATAGTCGAACAGCGCCTCCAGAGTTTTCTCCCTCCAAATCAGCGCTACTCTCACTTCGCCACCTAGAGCAGAGTGCAGTATGAATCCCGGCGACACCAGTCCTTCATTTGTCATCCTGTTTACCGACCTCAGTATTATTCTGCTGACGTTTCTGATTTTTCTCAATGCCTTGGCCTTACCCAACATCGAACGTCGAGTGAATGCCATTGCCTCAGTGGGTGAGCAATTCAAAGGAACAAAAAGTGTTCAAGGCATGGGTTCGAAACGTAGCGAGGGATACGCTCCAGAACTTGCCAAACGACCAGGGGCGATGAGCTTTGCAGAGCGGTATGGAAGTATCGCCAGTATCGCCGAGAAAGGTGGAGTCCAAGCAACCGCTGCGGAAGACTCATTTCTCCTCACCATTGACAGCGACGAATTGTTTACCAAGAGGGATACGCAAATTTCAGCCGCTTCCCTGCCCTTCCTCCGCGAACTCGTGCAAGAGTTTGGCCGGGTTCCGCTGAAGGCCTTTATTGCGACGCACACCGCAAGTGACGGAGAGGGCTATCAGCAGTCAATTCGTGAAGCAGCGGCACTTGCTCGCTTCTTTCTTGACCAAGGCGTTCCCAGCGATCGGCTTGAAATACGTGCTCAAGGCTCGAAACACCCCCGAGCAAGCAATGAAAATAATGAGCAAATTTCGAATCATCGAGTTGAGATTCTACTACAGGAGAACTCTAGCCGATGAGTGTTGAACTAGCTGAAGAAGAATCTGTTGAACTTGAAGAGATTACATCTTCCTACGCGTGGATGTTAACTTTCTCTGATTTGCTGCTGCTGCTCCTCACTCTATTTGTGCTGAAGCTTTCCATGTCTTCTCTCGATGGCAATACGCTTCATCGCTCTCTTTCGGCTTATATTCTCGGCGAGGAAGCATATGATCGCCCCGAGGGGGAGAGAGCACGAAGCGAGCTACAGGTTGATGCGATAGAACTGGCCCCACAAAGCGAACGCATACTTACGGCAATCGATGATGGCCTCGCACGACTCGCTGGAGAGGCTCAAGGTCGCCGGGAGAGTGGTGGCGAACGGATTGTCCAGGATTCAATCGAGGTGCATGCGAATGGAGAAGGGATTTTAATTCGTCTCAGTAGCCCCTTTCCTGGTCAGGGGACAGAGTTGAGCTTTCGAGCAGAACAACACCTTGCAGTAGTTGCAGCGAGCGTCAAAGATGAGGAGGTGGAGCTTCTCATCACCACGCATACGGCTGGCGTAGAGCCTGAGCAGGGTGAATATCCAAGCTTTTGGGAGCTCAGTGCGGCTCAAGCGGAGTTGCTTGCGCGACAAATGATTGACGCGGGTGTCGAAGCTCAGTCTATTTCTGTCTTTGGCTACGGAAAATCGAAGCCCTTGGTTTCCAGCAGTGAAAAGGTCGCAGATTATCAAAATCGCCGAGTCGAAATTCTCGTGACGGCGGTAAGAAAGTAGGAAAGAATGAGCCTGCAGCAAGGAAAACAGATTGTGCAGGAACAGATAAATAGTAATAGTTTTTAGTGAGTTAACAGTTAAGAACGCTGTAAGAGTCTCAAGAAAACTAAATTTAAAAAGGTTAGAACATCATGGCTGAAGAAGAGACCGGTGAAGAAGAAGGCGGCGGAAAGGGCGGCAGTAAAAAGCTAATTCTTATCCTTGTTGCCGTACTTGTTTTGGGCGGCGGTGGAGTTGGCGCGTTTCTCGCATTAGGTGGTTCTGGGAGTGATGAAGACTCTGAGTTTGCGGATGAGGAGGAGTTTGAGGAAGAAGGAGAAGGCGTAATGCCGGCAGCAGTACTGCCACTCGAGACCTTTATCGTAAACCTTCAAGTTAAAGGAAGTTTCTTGAAGACTACGATCCAGCTTGAGTTCGCCGAACCTACTCTTCCACCGACAGTGGAAAGTGACATTCCAAAGATTCGAGATTCTGTAATTCGAATTCTAAGCAGTAAGGAATCTGCAGAAATTCTCTCCCCCGACGGGAAGGAAGCACTGCGGCAGGATTTACGAGACGCCGTGAACGAAACTCTCGGCGCTGAGGATGTAACTCAGGTGTATTTCACGGAGTTCATTATACAGTAAAGAGTGCAGACTCTTTCTATAGTGACTCTCCGCAAGGCCTCCCCAAGAGCGGCAATGCGGTAAGTCGGTTTTGCTTGATACTAATAGGTTTAAAGAGCTTTGAAATAGGTTATGAATCAGGTTCTTACTCAAGATGAGATTAATGCGCTCCTTCGCGGACTCTCCGACTCGGATGTCGAGACCGATACCTTTGAGGACGCGCAGGAAGAGGGCATTCGCAAGTATGACCTCGCCAGCCAAGAACGTATCATCCGTGGTCGAATGCCGACCATGGAACTCATCCACGACCGCTTCGCTCGGTCGTTTCGAACAGGCCTCTCTAAATTTCTCGGTAGAACGTGCTTCATTAACGTGGGCGGAATTGAGATCGTAAAATTCGGTCTCTTCATGAAGAAGCTTCCGCTTCCCTCAAGTTTGCACATCTACCGTATGCCTCCGCTGCAAGGCTACGCCCTGCTCGTAGTCTCTACTCCTCTGGTATTCGGCATGGTCGATAGCCTTTTTGGCGGGAAAGGAAGCGGAAAGGTAAAAATCGAAGGGCGTGAATACACGGCAATCGAGACTCGATTGATTGGTAAAGTGGTGATGATGGCGCTTGAGATTCTCAAAGAAGCTTGGGCACCAATCCACCCCGTAGATTTCGTCTACGTTCGTTCAGAGTTCAACCCACTTGCAATCGCGATTGTTCCACCAACAGATGTGGTGATTATTGTCACGATTGAAGTGGAGTTAGAGCAAGAGTCTACCACGCTCACCCTTTGCACACCGTACTCAACGATTGAGCCAATTCGACAGAAACTAACCACTGGTTTCCAAAGTAACCGACTAGAGATTGATACCCACGTCATCAAGCGGATGGAGACCAATATCAAGCGAACCTCGGTTGATATGTCTGTTGAACTTGCGCGTGGGCGCATCACCACGAGAGACGCCTTAGATCTAAACGTTGGTGACATTATTCCAATGGAAACGAACCCAACCGAGGAAGCGCTTATCCAGGTGGAATCGATTCCAAAGTATCGAGGATTTGTTGGTTCGTATCGCGGCAGTCGCGCAATACGAGTAACTCAGCCAATTGTATCTGAAAACGAAGAATAAAATTGATCGCGTAGAGTTTGCGAATAACGGAGTTTTACCATGGCAGATGAAACAAACGAAGCAGTTGAAGAGGTAGCACAAGCGGCTGAAGGGATTGTGCAGGCAACCCAAGAGATGCCGCGGAATCTTGACTTCCTCCTTGATGTCTATCTTCAGGTCAGCGTCCAAGTGGGACAGACCAAAATGACAATCCAAGACTTGTTGCAGCTCGGTCAGGGTTCAGTCATCGAGTTGTCAAAACTCGCTGGTGAGCCTCTTGATGTCTACATCAACGATAGATTGGTCGCTCGCGGAGAAGCCGTGATTGTAAACGAGAAGTTCGGTGTTCGTATTACTGACATCATTTCTCAGGCTGAACGTCTCGAAGGACTAGGATAGCTCATGAGACTTCGATTCCTTCTCTTTGTCGCACTTGCTTCTCTAGTTGCCCATTCCCTCACGCCATCCGGCGCCTACGCTGAGGATGCTGCTGAGGCAATAAGTGATGAGCAGCGAAGTGAGGCTATCGCGCAAGACGCCTTGCAGCGGCTCAAACGGGCGAAACTTGAAGAAAAAGCCAACGCCGAGAAGAGCGAGGAAACTTCCAACACAGAAAGCACCGCCTCTTCGGTAACCAAAAAGAGCATCTACTTCTTCGCTCTACTGATGATTGGCTTCTCTATTTTCAAGAAGTTCACACTAAAGCAGACTCGCCAAGAGGAAAAAGAATATATCGATGTAGTCTCTCGAAAAGCACTTTCCTCAAGAAGTTCTCTGTTCATCGTGCAAGTAGAGCAACAAAAACTCCTTCTTTCTCAAAACGGAGATGATGTTCGTTTTCTTCCCCAACTCTCCTCCCCTTCTCAGCTACCCGCGGAAGTATTCATCAATGCAGCGGAAGAGAATACTCCCCTTCCTCGTAAGGTGATGGCGTAAGATGAAGGCAGTTCGACTGACACAACATCAAGCGTTGCGGCTCTTTGCTCCTATTTCGGCAGCGCTTTCGATACTTCTCGTGCCGGCAATTGCCGCCGCGGTCACCGACCCAAGCGCACCGATGGTGACGATTAACACCGGCAG
>CAYGNZ010000148.1:0-7981 GCA_964351345.1 uncultured Bdellovibrionales bacterium
GTGACTATGAATTTGCCTTCGGCGTGCCGTTCTCCCCTCCGACGTTTGGAACTTCCGCAGTTGCTTTCAACACGTTCAATCCGAGCCTCGATCCAAGTGAGTCAGGAAATCTTGTCGCTCAATGGCTAAGCATCGTCAACTTAGATCAGAATTCGGCACAGAACTTTGTCGTAAAAAAATATGATCAGTCTGGGACACTGCTCTCGACGACCTCAGTACTCGTCCCTCCCTTTGGGCGCATGGACTTGGAGGGCGGTCATGTTAATCCTGGCCCCAACAGTGTTGGTCTCAACGTAATCGAGCCTCAGGATCTTTCTACTCCCTACATTGCCCAACTTTACCGTTATGGCGGGAACGCCGGGCCAGGCGGAACGCCCACCGCGTATTCATTTGCATTTCCGCTTCTTAGTCGTGCAGGTAGTGGAGAAGTGTTAGCAGCACCCACCTCTACCGGTGGCGGAGCAGACAATTGGATTGAAGTGGTGAACACCTTAGGAATTGCGGTCACCGCAACGTTACTACAATACAATCAAGCAGGAGAACTCCTTGCGACAACAAATGTAGCGCTCTCTCCTTATGAACAAAAACATTTTAACGCTGGCTCGCTTCTTGGCGCAGGGGCGAGCGGTCTTGTTCGAGTCGTGCCGGAAACACGCGGGTCAATTCTTGGCACGAGTATGTTCTATTTTCGTGATTCGCTCAGTGGAAGAATAACCTCGATGTACGGTAGTCCCTTACAGGAATCGATTGGAACTGACTCAGATGGTTCTTATAATCTTTTTCTTGGCGCTGCCAATTGGCTCAAGCTACTGAATACCTCTTCCGAAACAGCCGTTGCAACGGTATCGGTCTTTGCGCCCGGAGGAGTGGGCGAGGAAAATGTGCGAATGATTGAATTGCCGGCTTTCTCTAGTACGCAGCTTGGTTTACATGAAGCTCAATTTGGTACCGCAGCGGATACCTTTGGAGTATTGCGAGTCTCTGCGGACAAACCCGCCTTCGTGCTTAGTGAGGTTCTGCGACTTCGCGCTGCACCTAATGGTACCATTGACTTCGCAGCACCAACTCCGGTGCGATAAACGCTTCTGGGAAAATTTGCAGTAAGGCTAAAAAAGCCAGGTGCATGCTCCTGGCAAAAGGGTGTGAAGCGGAAAAGACACATCATAGAGCTATCGCAATGCAAACTCTAGCGTCGTTTCACCTTGCTGTTCACTAAAACCGGCGTCGTACCAATGTGGTAATGACGGATCTTGACGGTCGACGCGAGCGTGAATTCGGCGCACACCTTTTGTTCGAATTCGATCAAGCGCAGCATTGAGCACGACTTGAAAATCAGGAGCACTCGCCGCCGTAAGATAAGAGATTTGAGCTCTGAAACCGAAAATTCCTGCAATTCCTAGCGCTCGGCCTTGTGGATCTTCCCTACCGAGCAGCAGGCAGTTCTCGTCGGAAATAGACTCCTCAAGAACCGCTGCGTCGAGCCATTCATTTCCGGAAGCTTGAATCTCCTGGACGAGACGACTGAGACAGTCGCATTGTGCGTGGGAAAAATCGCTGACTGAGTCCGCAGAAAGTTCTTCATCTGCGACATCTCGTTCCAACGTTAAACACTGCGAGTCGGGCGTAAAGCCACGACGAGTCCAGTATCGAACTGCGTCATCGTTGCCTGCGGTGACGATGAGGTGGACTTTCTCCACACCAACCTGACGAAACTGCGCAATTGCTTCATGCACGAGTTTCGTGCCGATGCCATTGCCGAGTTGCAAATCGGGGGCGACCGCTGCATGACAAATCATTCCACGCTTGCCAAAGGCACCTCCAACTAAAGCCCCAACGAGCTTTTTGTCGTTGACTGCAGCAAGCATAACACTTTTTCTGTTTGCTAACTGAGCACGGAACAGTTCTTCATTTTCCCAGTCACAGAGCGCAAGGCACTCAATAGAGTCCATTAGGTCGAGGACTTGAGAGACATCGCCTTCAGCGAGACGACGAATCATTACGGACTGCATTGAAATTCCCTTCTCCATCAGGGGACTAAATAAGACACACCGAAACGGCCCTTCTCCCTTCAAAGAAGAAAAAGGACCGTTTCGGCGACAGAGAAGGATAAAACCTTTTACATGCACCTCGGCCTTAGAAATATGGTCAAATCATCATCACCATGTCCCCAAAACCGAGCTTTAAAACTCTACCCACCACCGCGAAAGCAATTGAATGGTTCGCAAAAAAGCACATCAATTGACCGCGCAATCCGTCTAGGATTTCGTATTCTTCGCAGAATGTCTAGTACTGGAACGGAACTTTGTATTTTTTTGGCAATTTTCGCTAAAAGAGGCTCCACAAGGTGCAATTCGCCCTGCTATCTTGCTGTTCGCGAATGAAATCTCGATCCCCTTAGCGATGAGTCACAGAATGCTTGAAAATTTACCTAAGGTACTTAGTTCACTACAAAGTCCACCTCAGAGTGTTCTTGATTTTGATTTGGCGGCAACTGCTGTTGCAATTGACCTGAGCAAAGACAACCATTCTTTGCAGGACGCCTGGAAGGACGGAGAAGAAAATCTCGAGCCCTACATCTGGCAAGAAATTCACAGCCTCGGCGGAAGCTCCGCAGTGGGAGGGTACGGAGAGGATCGCCGCTGGTATCAGAGAAATGCAGCATTCTTCGATGGTGAAGAAGCACGAACCATCCATCTAGGAATTGATGTTTGGGTCCCCGTCGCGACACCGGTGCTCACTCCGCTTGATGCCATCATCCACAGTTTCGCCGACAATGCCGCGGTCGGTGATTATGGCCCCACAGTAATTCTTGAGCACACTATCGAAAACCTTAAGTTTCACACCCTCTACGGACATTTGAATCGAGAATGTTTGCCTGACCTAGAGATCGGACAACAGCTTTCGGCAGGCACCGCCTTTGCTGCCGTTGGCAGCTACGAGGAGAACGGTTGCTGGCCGATTCACCTGCACTTCCAGATTATTGGGGATATGGAAGGGAAGGTTGGGGATTATCCGGGGGTCGCAGCGCGGTCCCAGCTTGAGCACTACTTCCGCAATTGCCCGGACCCGAATTTGATTTTGGGGTTGGATTGTTTGAAGGGGTAGATCTATTGGAATTTGCCGTTTAGCGTAATCTTGGTCTTAGTCTTAGTCTCTGCCTTAATCTCTGCCTCAGTCTCAGCCTCAGTCTTAATCTCAGTCTCCGCCTTGGTCTTGGTCTCCGCCTTTCTCTCAGTCTAATTACTCAGCCTCTCCCTCAGTCTTTCCTCTCGCTCCGTAGTGCGAGTATTTAAACGATTAGTTAAGACGGAGACTGAGGCAGAGACTAAGACTGAGAATTTAGACTGAGAGAAAGGCTGAGACCAAGACCAAGGCTGAGGCTGAGGCTGAGGCTGAGGCTGAGATTAAGACTGAGACTGAGAATTTAGATTTAGATTTGGGTATTCGCTCGGGAAAGAAAAGTTATGGAGGTCAGCGCGCAGGCTATCCTCCGGGTGAAAACGGTTGGAAAAACACGAGCTCCTAGAGCGTGAAAATATCGCAAGTGAGTCGGGCGTAGGCGTGAGTAAAGCCTTTGCGCTCAACACTGCTCACTACTTTCACTGGAGAGGAGGCAAACATCTGCTCCAACTCACTTTCCTGCAAACGCAACTCAAGGCGGCGTTCGCTGGAAGTAGTGGGTTGAAAACTCAGGTCTACAACAGCGAGGAAACTCAATCCTCCGCCGTTGTAAATCAGTAGCCGTAGCTTTGCATTGGCGGAAGTAAAGTGCAGCACGGTGAAGGTATCATCCGTGTAGCCGACAGTTCCATTGTCGAATTTTTTCAGGTTGAGCCCATCAAAATTCTTTACTACCTCAGCAAGCATCGCATCCATGCTAATCTCTGACATTCAAACTTCCTTTCTTTCGAGTCCTTCGAAAAACATCATCCGTGAACGTTCCAACCATTCAAACGACAATATGCTCCAGACTGTCCCAATGGAGGGAGAGGGAAAGATGGATAATTATGTAAATGAATTGGCTCGAACGTTCGCGGACTAAAAAACCTTTCTGCGCGCTATCTCCAGGCGACCAACGTCGACTGGAGACCGATAATTGCAGGCTATATACACCTGCGACGAGCTACCCAGGACTGCGTGTAAGGAACAGGCAGAGGGGAATGGAAATGAACAGCGTTTATGTTTTGCGAGATAAAGTTGGGAGTGTGCTGGATATTTTTAAAGGGTTTGATTTGTTGGGGTTTTTCGTGGCGCCCTCCATTTAAATTCTCAGTCTTAATCTCCGTCTCAGTCTCAGCCTTGGTCTTGGTCTCGGCCTTAGCCTTAGCCTCAGCCTTTCTCTCAGTCTAATTGCTTAGTCTCAGCTTCAGTCTCAGTCAAAACAACTTCTGAACTATTAAAAGCCTGAGGCTGCGACTGAGGTAGAGGCAGAGAATTTAGGCAGAGAGAAAGACGGAGACCAAGACCAAGGCTGAGGCTAAGGCTAAGGCTAAGGCTGAGATTAAGACTGAGACTGAGTTTTCACGCTATAGTTGTGAAAAAGCCGAAAATTGCACTCTCAACCCCCCAAGTGCTAGAAATATACCCAAGAATCCCAAGCTTAATCGCCAACTAAAGGAAAATTATGAACTCCACAGTATTCCAAACTTTACGAAAAATGTACCGAGTTCTACCCGAAGCTCAGCGTCAACGCATTGAACCGAGTATAAAAGGTTTAAAACGACGGTTGGCTTTGCGCGGTTTGAGTTGGCAGCAGTTTTCCTCCTGGGAGGAGAAGGGTTATTTAGTTCTGCCAGGATTCTATTCGGCGGAGCAAGTGGCCGAGATGAATAGTTTTGTCGATCAGTTATGGAATACTAGAGCAACTGCGCATACTGCTGAGCAGATGCCATATATGCTCGAGTGCTACATAGGAGATGACAATAGATTTCAGCGTCTTCCGCTGAGAGATGCTGCGGACGATGCTCGGAACTTTCCCTTTAAGTTGTTAGATCTCTACTTAGATTCGGAATTCGTTCGAGCGTTTACTTTGGATGAGCGACTGGCTTGGATTTTACGAGATGTCCTAGAAGGTGAGCCACTTCTTTGCAATAGTATTAATTTCGAAAAAGGCAGTACTCAGGATCTGCATGTTGATTCCTGGTATATGTCACCTGCTGAGCCAAATCGTTTAGTAGCAGCTTGGATTGCGCTAGAAGATATACATCCAGACAGTGGTCCTATCCAATACGTCGAGGGCAGTCATAAAATCCCGCCTTATGTTTTCGAAAGCACTGGAGCGACGCACGCAAATGGTAGCTACGAAGATACCGCTCGCGGTAAGAAGTATATCTCAAAAGAAATGGAGAAGAGAGGCATGGAAGCTGAAACCTTTGCCTGCAATGCGGGAGACGTTTTTATTTGGCATGCTCAATTAGTCCACGGCGGAAGTCCAATTCTTGACTCTGCACGCACGAGACGTAGCTTGGTGACGCATTACTGGCGTTGCCAGGATATCGCTCAAGAGGCAATTAGTAGCGATGGGCCGGGGCGTTACTACTTAAATCGCCAACACCCACCAAGCATGGCTGCAGCAGGATAGCCCTTGAATGCTATGACAGACAAAGTACAGATAGTTCGGTGAGCATTTCGCCCTATTTCTCCTCGATTACTTATTAGAGAAAATCCTCCAGTAATAGTGGTAGAACAGCGTTGGCTCAGGCATCTTTCGCCGCTTCTCATTTGCGAGTTTCTTTTCTGAAAAAAGTTTCTTCAAATCAATTAAATTCAGCAAATGTTCAGTCTCTGAATTTGACTCAAATGAATTGATTTTGACATTTTGACAAGACGAGTATTTCTCTCTCAGCACAGCCGCAATAACACCTCCTGGGCCCCAGCCATGGAATGTGGTTGGTATGCCAAATTCGTCATACCGAATACTTGCAAGTGAGTCCCTTAGACCCGGACGGATAACATTTACTTCTTTTGGACAGCTTGAGTACGTATTGTCTAAAGCCGTTGTAACTATATCAAGCTCCTGCGTCTGAGGAATGACGATTAACTTATCAATCCGCCAGTTTGCGTTGTAGACCGCATAGAACAGAAATAGCGCAGAGCAGCTATGAAAAAATTTCTTCAAAAACTTGCTGGATATCTTTTTGTTTAATTCTATTAGACCAAGAAAAATAAAGAATAGGAAAATGGCATAGAGTGCCGATGCTGCGCGAAAATTAAGACTAAGACCCTTTGAGACTAAACTTGGATAATAACTAAGCGGAACTGCGAGAGAATACAGCAACACCAAATAGCTGCCACGAGAGAGACGTCTCCTGCTCAAAGAGAGCAATCCAATCAATATCAGGCTCAAACTACAAAGCGTAAATACGAGGCCATGATCGAAGCGAAGCGAATTTAAAACGTCAGCTAATGGCCAGATGAAAAACTCCCTCACTCTTTCCGCAACATCGTCAACCAAAGAATTGCCGCGAAAAGAGGGAGCTGAGGTAAACGGCCAAACTCCGAATTGGTAGCTAAAGTAGTAGAGAAGAACAACGACGCTAAAAAACAGCAGTAGTTTGCATAGAAACAAACTTGTAGTTTTAGAATAGACCCCACGGAGAATAACTCCAGAGATCGGAGGAAACCAAAAGAAACATGAGGTTGGCTGATAGATCGTGAGCGAAAACAGCAACAGCACTGTAGCTCCGACGAACTGTAAGAGAGCGCGTGTCGGAGGTGTACTCCTAGTTGCGGCATTTGCCGCAAGCAATCCAGAGAACAGCGCAAACGTACTGCCGTAGGCAAACGGCATCATTGTCGCCCAGCCGATATACACCCCGATAGGAGGCGTGAGGCAAAAGACGAAAGAGAAAAGGCTTGCTTGTATCCTCGTCCAACCGTTACGCCATAGAGAGTACGATAGGGCACTCAACAGCAAGGCATTGCCTACAATTGAGAGAAATCGAATTACCTTTAAGCCGCAAATAGAGTGAACGGCGGAGAAATACTGTGCCAAATACGCATACAATGGCCGGCCATCAGCGATGTGATTCGGCGCAATCTTTAGTGGATAGTTCGCATGAAATAAATAGTAGTCGTCGGCGAAGCCGTAACAAGCACTCAGTACCTGATAATAGGCACCAGACAAAAAGAGTACGAAAAATAAAAAGCTAAAGACGAAGTGCTGCATGACCAGGAAACTAGATCACAAACAGCAGAGTCTTAAAAGACCAAAACGCAAGCCTCTTTACTTAGGGGACAGTCCCGTCTGCCCCCCTACTCAGCAACTCTCTCGTAGGCTCCTAGGTCGAGAGCGCCGCCTTCCACTCTTTGATTCCCTTTACGGTCCCGATCAAGCGCAAGCCCATAGAGAGAAAGAAAGCGCTGCTGGACGAGTGTAAGCACGTCAAGGTTGCCTGCGTCTATCGCGGGGCTGCTTGAAAGAAGGTCAAAATCATTGCCGCCCTCATTCTCAAACTGAGGATCTGCTTGGATACAGGCAACGCATTGACCTGTCGCTCCTTGCAGACCCGCAACATCTCTACTCGTTCCACTACCCCATTTAATTTTATTCGGCGCATCAAACAGCGTGTTGTGGACAAAGGACACTGCTGCGGCTTGGGGCTGCTCAAGATAGATATCTTCTTGAGCGATAGTGCGGAAAATATTGTTCGCGATAATAAAAGAACTTCGAGCGGAGGGAACCATTACTCCGGCATGCGAGTTTTCGATAGTATTTTGTAAAATCAATGTGCGTGCACTCTCTCCGGTCAGACGCATTGCAGCGCCGTCTTTAAGTACGCCACCCGCGTTTTCACCGGTATTTCTGATATCGCGGAACACATTGCCCATGATTACAGTATCCTCACCTGTACCTCCCCCATCGGGACCGAGGTGTGAGCCTGAAAGGATGCCCACTTCGCATTCGTAGATATCGTTATTCAATAACCAGAGTCGAGGCGGAGCGTATTGGTAGCCGAGGCAGGCACCAGGAGAACGTTCG
>CAYGNZ010000149.1:0-7977 GCA_964351345.1 uncultured Bdellovibrionales bacterium
GATGGGTGAAGGAAAAGAGTATCTCAACGCCGAAAAACTTTTAATTTGCTCCGGTAAGATAAGTCATGAATTGCGCGCAGAGAGAGAGAAACGAGGGGATAATAATTTTTCAATTATCACCATTGAGCAGCTCTACCCTCTTCCAGAAAAGGAACTGGTTTCTGTGCTGAAAAAACATTCTGCAGCGAAATCGATCGTTTGGGTTCAAGAAGAACCAGCGAACATGGGTGCGCTTTCTTATATTCGACCGCATCTTGAGCGACTCGCTGACGGACGAAAAGTTACTACCGTCCGTCGAAGCGCAAGTGCGAGTCCAGCGACTGGCTCTCCAAAAGCCCACGCGCTCGAACAAGAAGCAATAATCAAACTCGCCTTCGTCAAATACAATAACTAATACCCATCCGAAACCATTCGTTTTTTGAGAATGTTGTTTTTTGGCACTCCCGTTTTAGGAAGTGGTATTCATTGGCAGCATGGAGTGTTACAATCTCTCTCACACCCTAATGAGGAGACGAAACGAATGAGCGCGCAGATTCTCTACTATTCTCAAGCGACACCTCTTGGCTCACTTCGACTCGCCGCAAATAACGCCGGTTTAGTTGAGGCGGTATTTCTTGATTCTCCTGCACGCAATCAGGAAGAAGTTCCGCACATCGCAAACCGACACTACGTGTATACAAAATACCGACGGCACGTGCATAAGGACTTAGAGGCTGCATTTTTTCTTGAAGATGCTCGGCGAGCGCTTGAGCAATACTTTCACGGGGATACGACTGCTTTGGCGAGAGTTCAAATCGCACCTCATGGAACAGATTTCCAAAAATCGATTTGGTCAATGCTACGGAAAATTCCGTTTGGCTCAACTCGAACCTATTCCGAGCTTGCCGCAGCAATCGGTCGTCCGGCTGCCGTTCGCGCAGCGGGCACTGCATGCAAACGTAATCCCCTCATACTTTTCGTGCCTTGTCATCGAATCATCGGAAAGGATCGAAGCCTTACCGGTTTTGCCGGTGGCATCGCGCGCAAAGCGTTCCTGCTACAACACGAAGGCCAGGGAATACTGAGTGACAAAGCATCTGCAAGCCGGCATCAGGTCATCGAAGATCGTCAGGTTGCTTAAGTAGCAGTCGATGTTTTTCGAGGAAGTGGTAGGACCATAGGAACTTTTGTCTGGTAGTGCAGATAATCCTCTCCCAAGCTCGCAACCAAATCCTTCTCTTCAAAGTAAAGACCGACAAAAATGTACGTGGTCATCAGAAGGGATAAGACCAAGTGGCTAGCGGACATACTTGGGGTGAACCAAATACCGATCAAGACTCCTAGTTGAAGCGGATGTCGGACTATCTTGTAGAAAAAGCGATCGGTAAAACTAGCCTGAGGGACTGCTTGTCCGCGAAAGTGGTAATACACTTGCTGCAATCCAAATAGTTCGAAGTGATTAATCACAAAGGAAGAGGAAATGGCTAAGAGCCATCCAAAGCCGTAGATCGACCAAAGCAAATAGGCAAGCATGCTGTTCTCAACCTGCCAGATCGTTCCGTCAATGCGCTGCCAAAAATAGCACAGCGCAACAAAAACCACTCCGGAGAGTAGGACATAAGTACTGCGGTCTGCCGCTATTGGCATTACTCGGGCCCAAAGACGTTTATAACTCTTTCGCGCCATAACCGAATGCTGCAAACCGACAATCAAGGTAAGACAGGAATTTACTAATAGCGCAGTGATCAGCGGTTGCGGCTCGCCCGAATCCACGTGAAAAGGGAGGAACTCAAAGCCGCCGACGAAGAGAATGAAGTAGACGAGCCCGGCCAATCCGGCGCAGTAAGAAACAACACCGTAAGCAAAAATCAATAGTCGGCTCATACTCTTCCCTCTTTGCTACAAGAAATCATTACACAAGAGTTGTTGAGAAACTGGAATCCTAGGAATTCAGTTGCCAAGCTCTTTATTGATTTTATCAACGGCCTCGCGAGGGTCCTGCACAGCACATATCGGACGCCCTACGACTAGCAAACTTGCACCCTGGTCTATTGCCTCAACCGGAGTCATCACCCGAGATTGATCATCTCCTGCTTTTTGATACCACTCCGGTCGAACACCGGGAGTGACGCGCAGAAGCTGATCGAGAGACGAATCAGATTTAAGCAAACTCAGTTCCTGTGGCGAGCAAACGACACCGCGAACTCCGGCATTTTTTGCAATTCGCGCAAAATGCAAAACGGCATCTGGAACCGACTGACGGAATACCGCCTGAGCACCTTCGGGAGAGAAAGAGGTCAGCACCGTAATTGCGAGAATACTGCAATCTCCCGCGACGTCTTGCGCTTCAGAAAGCGCACGCTCGCCGGCACTGCCGTGCACCGTGATGATATCTGCCCCCGCCTCGGTCAACCGCTTCACCGAATTCTTTACCGTGTTGGGGATATCGTTGAGCTTGGGATCTGCAAAAACTTTTCCGTACTCCGACAGGGCGCTCACGATTTCCACTCCACACTCAAGCAAGAGGTCATTGACCTTGAATCCCCAAACCAGACCTTGAAGCGTGCGTGCAAGACTCAGCGCTTGCTCACGAGTCATTGCATCAAGTGCGACAATTACTGGGCTTTTATTGCTCACGCGTCTACTCCCACCGCCTCACTAATTGTTTCATATCCGTCGTTGCGTAGTAGCTTCACTAAGCCTTGATTGATTTGCTTAATCAGACCTGGGCCTTGATAGACCAGACCTGAGTAGAGCTGCACAAGGGAAGCTCCTGATTTGATCAGTAGATAGGCAAACTCGGGAGAATCTACTCCTCCAAGTCCGATAATTGGCTTACTACCTTTGAGAATTGAGTACGCGGTTCGGACTTTTTCGAGTGATTTGGCCTGCAAGGGTTTGCCGCTTAAACCTCCCGCACCAATTTGCGCTAATCGCTCGTCTGAGGTTTGCAAGCCGCTACGAGTGGTTGAGGTATTGACCATTACGTAGCCATCAACCCCCTGCTCTTCACATACCGCAATCGCTTCTTCAAGAGCAGGTAAGGCAAGGTCTGAGGAGAACTTTACCAGTAGCGGAGTGGAAGTTTCTAGTTCAGCTTTTTTGCCAACAACGGCTTGAAGTAGTTCGCGTAAGCTACTTGCCTCCTCAAAGGTTTTTCCGTCAGCCGTATTGGGACAGCTCACGTTAAGCACCGTGTAGTCCGCAGCACCAGCAACTTGCTCGTAGCAAGCAAGCATGTCCGCAGTAGCCTTATCTTCGAGAATGTCGGGGTGATGAGATTTCGCAATATTAATTCCAATGGGAAGCGCCACTTCTGCCCGACGCAGATTCTCAAGCAAAACTTGAGGCCCGTGGTTGTTCAAGCCCATCCGGTTGATCAAAGCCTCATCATCTTCTAGGCGAAACATTCGCGGCTGCGGGTTTCCCTTGCTCGCCCGGTTTGTGACCGAGCCAACTTCAAGAAAACCGAAACCGAGAGCGCTCATGAGACCAACTATTTCGGCATTTTTATCGAAGCCCGCAGCAAGTCCAATGGGGCTTCGAAAATTCAGACCACAGTGCTCACTCGCTAAGCTTGAATCTTCTATTTCTAGAAGCTGCTTCAGCGCGTAGATGGGGAGATAGGTTGCTTGCGCGACACGAGCGGCACAAAATGCCCAATTATGTGCCGTTTCAGGTTCAAGCTTAAACAGGAAATTGCGAGCGATGGGATAGAGGCCCATAGGAGTCTTTCTCAGATTTTTCTGAGCAGACTAGCATAGACTCGACGTAAATTGAAACTAGGTGATTGGTGAACAATCCTCGGGAACGCCCCTCGCAGAGGCGAATCGGCCGATTCGAAAAGCTGAGGAGACGGATTAGCGAACGGTCAGTAATCCGACTTTCCCCAACTTCTTAAGAATCGAGCAGTCGATTGAACTAAGACGCACCAGAGCCTCAAGCATTGACTCAGCAACTCTCGTCATCTCACCGAGTGCCTCCAAACGCGCCGGGTCAATTTTAAGCTGAGCTTTCGCGTTCTCAGGCATCTCGTCTAACGCACGCTGTGCGGCTTGGGTTTCGCTAATCAGCTTCCTTTCGCGTTGCTTCAGCACACTGATAATCACCTCCGCAATGTCCTCGTTCGCAACGTATTGTTGTGTACCATACTCGCTCTTACCAGCTCGTCGGACCACGTCATGACTGAGGAGATCAGAGAGTGACATACTGATTAATGCTTTCGAGACGTTAAGGCGTCGAATCAGTTCTCCCGCATCAAGTGGCTCTTTAGACAAAAAGAGATGGACCCATATTTGGCCATGCACCCTCTTGAAACCCCAATATTTGATAAATTCTCC
The DNA here is from genome assembly GCA_964351345.1 of uncultured Bdellovibrionales bacterium. Lineage (GTDB taxonomy): Bacteria > Bdellovibrionota_C > UBA2361 > SZUA-149 > SZUA-149 > SZUA-149. The sequence continues at coordinate 4,320 of CAYGNZ010000149.1, forward strand.
GACTCGGTCAGCAAGGCTATCAAGCTCTGAAGTGTTTACCGCAGGAACTCCGTTTGCTCGGGAAAAGCTTACAGGACCACTCTGGAAGTTCTCGGTGTTTTCGTTTACTGACATAAAGTTCACCTTTTTGAAGAAGATGTTGATCAACGACGCAACAGTTTTAGCTTAGCAGCGCCTTTAGAGGCTGTATAGCTTCTAAGAGCCTTTAAATGCGCTAAAAATTACTGCCTAAAAGTTCATAAACTTTCGAACTTCCTGTCACAAAACTCTGACAGTTTAGGGAGAAATGAACGGTAGTAGAGCCGGTTGTTCGAGCTTTTTTTGAGGTTTGAGACTGAGGCGGGCAGAAAAAAAAATTCCATCCCACCTAACAATTTCCCGCCGAATGCCGCGGGCGATCTCCCAGATTGGCTCGTTCGCACCCCCTGAGTTAGAGCAAGGCTGTTGATTTGACGGCCCCAGGCCGTTACCTTGAAACGCACACATCGTGGGCAGTAATCACCTGCTCGCTACAGTAGTCCAAACCTTGAGGAGAATTAGCCAAATGAAAACGCCAAGAGCGATAGCCCTATGTCTTTCAATTGCATTTCTTGGTTTGAGCAGTGCTCAAGCAGAAGAAATTGAAACCATTTTTGGAAAGGTCAAAGAGTATGCGGCCAAAGAGAACTATACAAAAGCGATAGAAGAGCTTGGTTGGGCAAAGAAAGAACTAGAGAAAGCGCACTTCAAAAAAATCGAAAGTATGCTTCCGAATCAGGTCGCCGGCTTTCAGGGCGGAACAATTAATTCCCAAAGCACGGTGGGGATCACCAATATCGAACGGACCTACAAGAAGGCCGGCGAGAAGGACGTGAAGCTTTCTCTAGCGGGTGGATCAACTGGCGGAGGTCCGATGGCAGGATTCGCGGCCCTTGGACGTATGGCTGGCATGATGGGCACTCAGCCTGGAGTTGATACCTTTAGAATCGACGGACGCACTGCAAATCTTCAGGTAAGAAATGGCCGAGCCGAGCTCACTGTTTTTCTTGAGTCGGGCTCATTCCTAAAGCTTGAGCAGCAAAGTGCAAAAGACGGCTCTTCCGTGAAATCAATTGCGGAAGGCATGAAGAGCGAAATTGTCGCCCTTGATAACTACTTGAAAGGAAGTAGCTAGGCCTTCTTGCTAAAGCACTTCATCTGAAAGAAGAAACAGCCCGTCTCTCAACTACCTTTCGGTACGTTTCGAGACGGGCGTTTCATGTAGATTTCGAAAGCTCTAAGCGGCTTGCTCAGTCAACCGTGATGGTCATGCCCTGAATTAGCCAATAGCCTTTTCGAAGCGCAATTGCCTCGTCGCCGCACAAAGTCTGTTTTTCCGTTCCGCGGGACCGTTGTAACACGACCTCTCCACCGAGCGGCTCAACTTTGTTCGAAATCACTGTCCACACACCGCCTCGAATTCGGTCCATCTTTCGCTCCTCAGTCAAAAACTCAAGAATTACCCAAGCCCCTCAATCCTTAACTTGGGTGAGAAATAATGATTCTCGACGCTCACTCTTGCGACAAGCGCAACAGCAGTTAGCCAAGAGACGACTCAGAGCTCTGCAATTCGAATACTCTCAGTCATCTCTTGGCCCACAAGGGCAGAAAGATGAAGGAACAAGCAAAAAACCACTAGACCACGCTGTTTCTTCAAGCCGGGGAAAATAGGGCTCGTCGTGCTGATTAGCAAATTGATTCCTTCAATGGCGCCATAGGGAATTTCTAGGTATCTCAAAACAGAAATCCAGCGCTCTCTCTAGCGAATGGATGCTTTTGACTCTGGGGCAAAACGTGTAATAGTCGCACGGTTTTACTTACCTACTGGCGCCTTGGGAAAATGTATAAAGATCATCGAGTTTGTGTCGTCATTCCTGCCTACAACGAGCAAAAGCTCATTGCTCATACCGTAAACGGCATCCCGGATTTCATCGACGATATCGTCGTGGTTGACGATCTCAGCAAGGACAACACTGTTGAGATTGTAAAAGAGCTTTGCGCCAAGAACCCCAAGGTGACCCTCATCGCTCATGAGAAGAACAAGGGAGTAGGAGGAGCGATTAGCTCTGGCTACGTCTGGTGTCGAGAGAATGATGTCGATGTTGCGGTGGTCATGGCAGGAGATGGTCAGATGAACCCTGATGATCTTCCCGCTCTCCTTGACCCCGTCGTTGAAGACAAGGCCGACTATAGTAAAGGGAACCGACTTGTCACGGGTGAAGCCTGGCAGAAGATCCCTCGCAAGCGTTATCTCGGGAACGCCGCACTAACGTTTCTGACAAAAATCGCAAGCGGCTACTGGCATGTCACAGATTCTCAAACAGGATATACCGCGCTGAATAAGAAAGCCCTGAAGCTTCTTCCCATCGAAGATATCTTTCCGCGTTACGGAATGCCGAATGACTTTTTAGTTACTTTAAATATCTACAGCATGCGCGTGGTTGATGTGCCGGTTACTCCGATTTATGGCATCGGTGAGCAAAGCGGAATTAAGGTGCGGAAAGTAATTTTTACGATTGGAGCCTTGCTTGTTCGCTTGTTTTTCAAACGGATGGTGCAAAAATACATCATCAGGGATTTCCATCCCCTCGTACTGTTCTACGTCTTTGGCGGCTTCCTTTTACTTATCGATATCCCCTTAATCTTCCGCATGTTTGCGGTGTGGGCAGATATCGGCAAGATTCCATCGATCAATGCGCTGACGGTGGTGTTTGTTACCCTGCTCGCCTTTCAAATGCTGCTGTTTGCAATGCTATTTGATATGGAAGCGAACCGAGATCTAAAAGGCCGGGCGTAGGGACTAATCGTCACGCCCACCGATAAGGCCGTAGCGCATCAAGTAGTAGAGTAAGGTGAGTACGGCAGAAACCGTCGCGGCAACGTATGTCATTGCAGCCGCATTGAGCACCTTGCCAACCATTTTGTCTTCTTGAGGAGAGATGATGCCTCGACCGAGTAGAATCTCGCGCGCACGTTTGCTGGCATCGAATTCGACGGGAAGATTTACCAACTGAAAAATCACCACCAAAGAAAACAGGCCGATTCCAGCACGTATCAGATTCATACTGGCCATAAATCCACCAAGGATTATCAAAATCCAGGACATGTTCGAGCCAATTGATGCCGCCGGAACTATCGCATTGCGGAACATTAGAGGAGAATACTTTTCGGCATCTTGAATCGCATGCCCGACCTCATGGGCAGCAACGCCGAGCGCAGAGAGAGAACGTCCACCGTAGACATCATCACTAAGGCGAAGCATTTTGGCCTTGGGATCGTAGTGGTCTCCCATATGACCATCCGCCCGCTCAATGCCCACGTTATTGATGCTGTGGGCGTTTAAAATTTGTTGTGCAACCTCTGCGCCAGTGATTCGCGCAGACGCCATCACCTCACTACCTTCTTTGAACGCCGATTTAACCTTCCACTGAGCCCAGGCGGCAAACGCCATCGCAGGTATCATGTAGAGAAAGTAAGTTAAGTCCATGCCGTACATCGTGACCTCCAAAGAATTCGTTCCAAATTAGCTAGCTTTCCAGCTTCTCAGAATGTAAGCACGATAGGAAATTACGCAAGATTCCTCAATCAAATTAGCTCTAAAAGCTTGTATTTTTTAGGGAATTTCCAGCGCTGCCTATTC
>CAYGNZ010000150.1:0-2098 GCA_964351345.1 uncultured Bdellovibrionales bacterium
GGGAATAACTTATTTGTGTGTGTCAGGAAACATTGGGCCGAATTAGCTTCGAGCTTGCGGTAGAGATATCGGTGTTTTCTGACAGACTCTTAGTAATTCTCTGTAGTTAGTCTAAGCTTGCTTGGCTAGTTGCTGGAACTGCTACCCAACGCAACCTCGGGGTATACCCCGTAGATAAACCCCTTTCTACCCTCGGCTACGATTGGCGTAGTCGAGGGTTTTTTTATGAAGATGCCCAGCGACTGCTACTTGAGTAGTGAGAGGTAGCGCTTCGATATGGTCTCAGGATTGAATTCGGCTTTCGACAAGGCGTAGGCATTCTCTCCGAGCCTTCTAGACTCGCTTGGATTGGCGAGGGCAATTGATATCATTTTGCTCAGTGCTTCAGGCTTTCCACTTTCAAAAAGCAAGCCTGTGTCCTCGTGGCGAATCAAATCTGAGATGCCGCCTACATTAGAGCTGAGGATCGTAAGCTTGGCTAAAGAAGCCTCAATAAGTGCCATGGGAAGGGCTTCTGAGCGAGAGCTGAGGATGAAACCATCGGCGGCGGGAAGTAACTGATAGACGTCGTCACGAAAACCAAGAAAGTGAACTTTCTCTCGACAACCCAGTTCTTCACATAAATCTACAAGTTCGTCGCGCAGCTCTCCATCACCAACCAGGGCGAGGGATTGCGGTGTAGCGTTACTCGTCAATGACTGAGCGAAGCCTTGAATTAAAGTTTTCTGGTCTTTTACCTTGCGAAAATTAGCGACATGAATCCAGAGCCAATGCGGGGGTTCTGAATCGCGGGAGATCCCAAGCACAGATCGTATCTTATCTCGTTCAATCGGCGAGATGCGCGGACTCTCTGCCACGGGATTACCGATAACCTCAATGCTTTCTCGCTTCACGCCTAGTGTTGCAAGGGCGTCAGCGCTGTAGGCAGACACTGCGGTCCACTTTGCCCCAAGAGCAGAAATGAGTCTAATCTTGGTTCGAATAAATCTCTTCTTGTTTACATGATGAACGTCGCCGTGTTCGGTGGCGATTTGTGGAACACCAGCGATTTTCGCGGCAAGAGCGCCGTAAAAATTGGAGTCCAGGAGATGGGAGTGTAGCGCCGTGTAGCCCTCGTCTTTGATGAGCGTTGCCAGACGCCAGGCCAGACCAATATCTGCGGAGCGATCGCTTGGAAGATGATGATGCACACTGCCTTGTTCGCGAAGCTGCTCTGTTAGCCAGCCTGTGCGCAGCGTTACAACGCCTACTTCGTGTCCTAAGTCTCGATACCCTGCCGCAAGCGCAGCGACGACTCGCTCTGCACCACCCGGACCACCCGTTTCTATAAAAAGAAGAATCTTATGATTCTCTGCCATGAGAACTCTTTGAGTTTGTTAGTAACCGCTGAGGCGTCGAGAGAAAAACTCGCCGAGATATCTTCGCAGCTCGTAGAGAAAGGGCCAAGGATCATCTCTGCGAAATACCTCGGTCCGAGTGTTTTGCTTGTCGGAAAATAGCTGCAAGGCGTTGCCGCGAAGCGTATCTTTCAATGCAGCTCGAAAATCTTCCTTACAGCGAATAATGAAGTGGTCCAGAGTTCCTAGTTCCCACCGCAAGCGTTGCCCAACTTTGTCGTCTTTGATGCTTTCTACAAACTGGCGCAATGCCTCAGCAGGGAAGGGTTGTCCAATGAGATAGAGCTTAAACAGCATCGACGGAAAATCCCGGCCCGAGTCGATAGCAAGCTGCAGGGAACCCCAAAAGCGAGGATTGATTTCCATTAAGTAGTGCTCACCATCTGCCGTGCGTTTAAACTCGGCCATGGCCACGCCTTGGACTCGAAAGTGGCGAAAGAGTTTTGTTGCTTCTTCCACGGGCGCTTCAGAAAGCGGTATGCTTTCTGAGAGAACACTTCGACCACCGCTGGGCGGTTTTTCTAAAATTCGACGGTGGGCAAAAAGGGCCAGGGGTTCGCCTTCATTGCAAAGCGCAAAGACACCGATTCCTTCACCCTCAATTTTTTCTTGGAGCAAAAATGAAATCTTATTGTGTTCCACATCGAGATCACCGTGAATAATATCCGCTACATCTTCTGCATCTTCAGGGTAGTAGACAC
>CAYGNZ010000150.1:2108-7964 GCA_964351345.1 uncultured Bdellovibrionales bacterium
ATACTTGTAGAATGTTTTGGTCTTCAATCGTTCGTTCCGCCGTGGGAGGAAGAACGTGCGTTTCTGGAACGCGAATTCCCAGTGAAGAAGCCGTCGCGAGCAAACTTCCCTTGTCGTTGATTTCATCAAGCATTTCACTACTCACCGTCGGCAAAAAAGTATGCGCGCGGAGGATATCCTCGATGCGGGAGCAAAGAGTGATCGAGGCATCAGTGATAGGCAAAACCAGTCGAGGCTGCCAGCTCTCAACGACTTCGTTGAGCCACTTCAAATACATCTCCGGGGCGTCAACCGGATCAGGACACTCAAAGAGCGTTGTGGTGTAACGACTCTTTTGCGCAATCCCTCCAGGATAGTGTGCCGCAACACCAAGATCTATCTTCTGATTCCCTAATGCACGCACCACGGCAAGAGCCGCGCGGGTTTCCCCGTCAAGTATCAGGACTCGGTGACCTGTCCGCTTTAGTGGTGAGGCCTCAGATGCACTCATGCGTGGCTCCGAGAAGTAATGGCTCTAGGGGAGGCTCCGCGTAATCCACGGGCCGAGCCGATTGCTAAGCACCAATGGTAGACGCTGCCAACAGCGGACCATAAGCTCAAAGCGTGGACTCGTTGGATTAATGTCGGGAACGTCGCCATGAAAGACTCGATAGTGCCAGTGCAAAGGAATTTCCTCTGCACCCCATTGTTTTTTAAATTTGTACGGACCTGAATCATATGATGAGCGTCCGAAGTCAAAGACTTCATAGTTATCGAGAATTGCTCGCTTCATTGCGTCCCAGTAAAGTAGCATATTCGGGCTCATTTGCTTTGCTCGACGCAGCGAGGCGGCCCAAAGCATTTCAGTGCGTCCTGAAAAACCAATCGTTATTCCCGCAGCTACAGGTCTTTTGTCGTGCCAAACACTAAGCACTCGACAAGAGTCGCCGAAGTATCTTTTTGCAAGTCGGAAGAAGTTACGGGGAAACACAGGAGTGCCTAAGTCTCGCATGTGCTCAGAAAACACCTGATAAAAAGCATCGATTTCCTGCTCCGAAACATGGGCACTTTCATCGACCAGGGAAGTAATACCACTCTTGGATGGTCGCCGTATCTGGCTTCTCAACTTAGGCTTAAACGAGGCAAATAGCTCCTCTGGATCTGGAGCAAGCTTAAGTGCCATTGAGACCTTATGTGTGCGCTGTATCAGCTCTAGCTCCGGATCGAGGGTGAAATCCCGATGACGTAACTCGAGATAGTCGACCGCCAGCTCCTGGGCGAGCGCACTGGCGGCAGCACTGAGAGGACGCTGGCAAGAGGAGTCCGAGCTGAGGATTCCGCCGGCATTGAGGTAGGGGACAGAGACAAGCGCTGAACCAAACAGCAAACTCTTCACGTGAAACAGGGGCAACACGCCGAGTATTTCATCAGAGCTGTTTCTCGCGATTAGATAATAGGGAGTATGGCCAAACGTTTCTTGGATGACCCGTCGCCATTGCCAGCAAAAAGCGTGGTGTACGTCATCTTGACTGAGAATAAAATCCGTCCAGTCTTGCTTCTCATTTTCTGTTGCTTGCTGAACTTCAATCATTAGGTTCTGAATTATTCGTATCCGCCGTCTCAAACAGCTCTACTCTGAGGCAAGTTATATGCTGCCTCAAGATTGATCTTGCTGAGGAGAGATTCGCCACTAGGAGGAACACCAAACGTTTGGGCCAAAAGACTGTTCGGCAGCTTTTTGCAAAGTGCCGAACTCAAAGCGCCTTAAAAAATACTCTAAGGTCGCTTCATACTCACTCACGCCCGTATAATGGCGCAATTTAGAGGTCAAGGAAAGCTCATCAAATCGTGGTTGCCCTGGATCAAGCTCCCAGGGGTGGAAATAGCAGGTCCCCCAACTATTCTCTTTGTCTCGAATTCTTTTTAATCCCCAAGCCATCAGGCTCTTGGGAAAGATGCGCCAATACGCACCACCGGCAACGGGAAGACGAAATTCTGATCCAAAGAGTTCAATACTCGCCGTGGCGAGCGGAAATATGTAAATGCTTCCATTCGGGCGAGAGAGAAGTTCCGGTGTGCGACTTTTTTCAATATTGGTATAGCGCGGATGTCTGATGGGGTAGCGAGAGGAGTCATAGCGGTAGCCCGCTTCAATTAAGGCATCATAGGCCCACTGGTTTTTATTGGTAATTGAGAAGTTCGGCGCGCGATAGCCAAGCACGGCATGCCCAGAGATATCCTCGAGTAGTGATTTTGCGATGCGAACATCTCGGGAAAATTGCAACGGAGTTTGCTGATACGCGATGCGGTGCGCGTAGCCATGCGATGCGATTTCGTGGCCAGCGGCAGCGATGCGCCGCACAAGATTGGGATGCCTGCGCGCACAGTAGCCGAGGATAAAAAAGGTGCCTTTCGCTCCGCAGCGTTCAAATAGCTCGAGGACGCGATCTGTTGCTGCTTCGACACGAGATTCTAAACGATCCCAGCCACGTCGACCCACTGCGGGCTCAAGATTGGCCGCGTGAAAGTACTCCTCGACGTCTACCGAGATTGCATTTAGCATGAGCCTTTATCAGCTATCTGGGTGCAATCGACTTGCGTTGCACTAAGCATCTATTCCTATGAGTGAACCTCTAGCTCCATCCTCACCATTGAGAGTCCTCGCCCCCGGCGGAGGTTTCAGCTCGCCTCGCACTATCCTGCGGACTAGAGCAGAAATTCGCAAGGAACAAGACGTCAAACAAGAGTATGATGCGTTTGAAGCTGCGAAAATTACATTGAGAGGGTTACTCGAGGCCTCTGGGAGAAGCATCAGCATTCAGTCAAGTGGTTCTCAAAGTCTGTGGCAAATATTTCAGCATCATGTGTCGCCCAGCGGGCCAAAGGTGGTGGGTATTCCGGCCTACACCTGTCCCGATATCGCGGTGGCCGCGGCAAAAGCTGGCTGGAAGGTTCTGCCCCTGGATATCGACCCACAAACTCTTGATGTTGCCAGTGAGCAGTATCGTTTTCTGGAGCAGCAAAAAATCTCAGCGATTGTCTTGCCCAACCTCTACGGAATGGTTGACGCCTTGGCTCCTTGGGAAAGCGGTAGCTCGCTACTGCGAGTTGATGACGCCTGCCAAGCAGCTCTCAGCACAAGAGACGGCGTTAGTATTGGCTTTGCGCCAGAGACCTTTGGAGTGCTGAGCTTTGGTCGAGGAAAGGCGTATTGTGGTCCTTCGGGTGGTGCGATGGTGTATTCAGCGACTGAGTCTGGAGAGATTGAAATACCTGAGGCGGGCAAGGACTCAAACCTTGTTGATACTCTATATGGAACACTGATGTGGTTAGCCGAGCGTCCAAGTATTTACGGACTACCCGCCCGTATGCCCGGCTTAGGTCTTGGTGAGACGAAGTGTGACTTTGAATTTATCAAAGACTCCGTATCTGAATCCGCGCTGCTTCATGCAATTGCCCAAGTGAAAAGCTCAGCCGATCGTCAAGCGCAGTATCGCCATAGAGCAAAGATCTATAGTGAGGAACTAGCAAACCTCAATCTGATACTTCCGGCTGAGAATAGAGAGTTTGCAAACGAAAGCACGCTTATTCGCTACCCCGTGGTGCTACCCAGCAATGAGATCAGGGAGAAACTATACCATGCCTTATGGCGACTCGGCGTGAGTCGCTCCTATTGTTCCTCCCTGTATTCCTTTGCGGCGCTTCAGCCCTATTTGCTGGAAAACTCGGTGCCGGTTGCGGAGGATCTCAGCGGAAGAATACTTTCCTTGCCTGTGCACATCTATGTAAGGGACGCCGATATCGCTATGATAGTAAGTTATCTTCGTAAAGTTCTACGTTAGGCTTGCAGACTACAAGGACTAGACAAATTCATGCAGACAATTCTCAGCATAGTATTCCTGCTTAATTTTCTTGCCGTGTTTTACGCCTACTTTGGCTATCCTCTTATTCTGCGCTACTTGGTGGAGATAAAAACCCCGCGCCCGCTGCCGCAAAACGATGTGGATTTACCCAGTCTCGGAATCATTATTACGGTGCGTAATGAAGCAGCAGTGATCGAGGAGAAAATCGAAGCAACACTTGCACTCAGCTACGCGGAGAAAACAGTAGAGCAACATTTGGCTTCAGACTCAGCGCTTATAGAGTTACTCATTGCAAGTGATGCGAGTGATGATGACACTGATGAAATTGTGCGGAGTTTTGAATCTCGTGGCGTACGGCTTGTTCGCTTGCCAGAGCGTGGAGGAAAAGAGACCGCACAGCGTGCCGCAGTTGCTGAGTTAAACACCGAGCTAATTGTCTTTAGTGATGCGAAAATTCAGCTCGCCGGAGATGTGCTTGAGCGCTTTGCCTATTACTTTCTTGATCCAGAAGTCGGCGCGGTAAGCAGTACGGATAATGTCGTGAGTGATGATGGTGAGAGTAGCGGAGAAGGTTTCTACGTTCGCTATGAAATGTGGCTTCGAGAGCTTGAATCGGAATTCAATTCCTTGGTTGGATTAAGCGGTTCTTGTTTTGCTGTTCGGGCAAAACTTGCAGAAAATCTCGCCACCGATATCCCAAGCGATTTTGCGCTACTCATTGAAGCGCAAAAGAATGGTTTCCGTGGGGTTCATGCGCCCGATGTGATTGCCTCGTATAAAGCAGTGCGAACAGAGAAAGAGGAGTTTAAGCGAAAAGTCAGAACTGTGTTGCGCGGGATAACCACATTCTTTGCAAGAAGTGAGGTGATGGATGTGGGAACGTATGGAGTGTTTGCCTGGCAAATCGTTAGTCATAAATTGATGCGCTGGCTTGTGCCCTGGTGTTCCCTAATCGCCGTTCTCTGTGCCTTTATCCTCTCCGCTCAGAGTTTGATCTTTCATTGGATTTGCCTGGCAATTATTTCTTTTTGCGTTCTTGCCGCGGTGGGTTTTGTCTCGGCCGCAGCTCGGACCAATAAATATTTCAAAATCCCCTTATTTTTTATTGTCACCAACGCAGCAATCGCGGTCTCTTGGATTAAGTTCTGGAGTGGAACACGCACGGTAATTTGGGATCCTTCGGCTAAAGGGAAGTCCGCATAAGGCTGAAAAAGTAGTCTCTCCTGCCCAGATTTGATAGATCTCCTCTCAGTTATATAGTGTGCTCATCTATCAAACTGCCTAAAGGAGATTTCTGTGCCCAACTCTGCGCCGACACTAGAAGAAAAATTCAAGAATTTTCGCAAGAAAATGGAGCAGGAGCAGTGCTCTGAACTCTCGATTGAGCAATTCAAGTATTATTTCGGCCAACTTCTGGCAGGTGATACCGGAGTTATCCCCGAGAGCACCATAGACTCTCTCGACTCAGCACCTGACCTAGAGACATTGGAGGATTTCACCTCCGCTGGTGCAGAGGCCTTGGATCATGCCTGCGTGGTAAAACTCAACGGTGGTCTTGGCACAAGCATGGGGCTTGATAAGGCCAAGTCCTTGCTTGAAGTAAAAGACGGCATGAGCTTTCTTGACATCATTGTGCAGCAGATCCTTTCTCTGCGGAAAAAATACACTTGCAGCGTTCCGCTCGTATTTATGAATAGTTTTCGAACTGAAGCAGATACCGAAGCGGTGATTCGTAACTATGCTGAGTTTGAGGCGGGGCAAGACGGGGTGGCTAGTTCTTTTCTTCAGAATAAAGTTCCAAAGATTCTGCAAGATTCCCATCAGCCGGCTGATTGGACCAAGAATCCATCCCTCGAATGGTGTCCTCCTGGACACGGTGATATTTACTCAGCGCTCGCGCAATCAGGAGTGTTAGCCTCTCTCCGTGCGCAAGGATATAAATACCTTTTCATCTCAACCGCGGATAATCTCGGTGCTGTTCTTGACCTCAATGTCTTAGGGTACTTCGCGTCTC
>CAYGNZ010000151.1:0-6539 GCA_964351345.1 uncultured Bdellovibrionales bacterium
GCTTTCTCTCCCTCACCTTGCAAGAGCACACTTCGGCAGCGTGAATACGCGTCTTTGCCGGAGCATTCGGCTCGTAATTCATCACAGACCGCAAGCAGCCCGTTGAGGACAGATTCGTTCAAGGCGTTAAGACTCTTCTCCCTTCGGATCAGAATCTTTGCCACCGAGTCTTGATAGGTAAGTTCTACGTCTCTAGACATGAAATTCGCCTTCGCTTTTCTGCGTTACCGTACTGAGTTAGCCGGGAGGCCAGGACATTTTACGTCCACCGAGAAGATGCATGTGAAGCTGAAAGACTGACTGACAGCCTGCATCCCCAGCGTTGATCACCACACGATACCCCTCCTCCGAAATTGAAAGTTCCTCTGCAATCTTGCTGCAGCAAAGCAGCATATGACCGAGAAGTTCCTTATCCTCAGCCTCTACCTCTCGTAAGCTTGGGATACTCTTTTTGGGGATGATCAGAACATGGCTCGGGCTAACGGGGTTGATATCTTTAAACGCCATACAAAGCTCATCCTCGTAGAGAATATCTGCGGGAATTTCTTTGCGGATTACTTTGTGGAAAATTGTATCTTGTTCCTGCATTTGCCTAAAGGTTTCCTATGCTTAGCTGGATTTGAGTTCGAGAAGCAGTCTAGAGTTTAGTAGAGTGGGCGGCGATAAAATTCACTGAAGTTCTCCGCGCTATCTGTCGATTATAGGCATAAGCAATCTCGTCGTAACACTATCAATACGACCGTCGGCTCCTTTCAAGCCCCGAGCACGCGCATTTTGGCTCGAAAATTGTAGTAAATAGCTAGAAGAGGAATCGTTAGGTCTTTGAATTAGCCTAAGTGCGCGTAATCACTAGGGGCGAGGGTTTTTTAGTGGAAACAAATATCACAGCGGATGTACATAATTCGGACGATCTCGAAGGCTCAGCCCTCCTCGAGTTAGACTCATCAAGTAGAATCCTGTCGCTCAAATCGCAGGGTCTGAGTCATCTAGCGAAGCTCGCCGAACGTCAGCGAGAAGGTCGTTTCGAGACCAATGTGTTGCGGCGCCTACAAGTACCCCTGGAATTCTCCCAAGTAGAAATGCTCGAAGCAGAGCTGAAAAACCAAGGTATCCTTCCTCGTCATGGAACGGAAAAGTATTCCCTGACCCAAATTGGTTCGCAACAATCCAGCGTATGGCGTTGGCGAGCAGAACGTTTTGGCGGCAAAGGAAAATCGCTGAGCTTCACAATGAATCTCCCCGAGTTCGTCATCCACCGAGCTGAGCAATTAGTGCAGAGTTCAGAAGCTCAGGAGACATCGACGCAATCAAGTAACTCAGCCTCAGTGTATGGGGGAAAAATAGATTGTAAAACGAGCGTGAAAGAAGAGCTGAATTATCTTGAACGCTTTGCAGCATATCTTTGCGGCGCATACGACCATGCGGAAAATCGCTATCAACGCGGACTGAACTTGGTTCTCCAAGTGCTGAGCTGTTCTGCGATTCGTTCTGCAGAGAAGCAGCGCTCTGAAGGCCAACTAAATTTCTGCCTCCCCTTGCAGAAAAAGGAGTTTCTCAGCAAGCTCAAGTCGGCAAAGCTCGATACGCAAGTCGAAACACTACTGCGTTAGAAAGATTCTTCGTATTCACTATCTCCGTCCCCCCTTGCACCCTTCAGCAAGGAGAGTCCTTAGTAGCCGCGGAAGATAGTTAGGTGAATTTCGCGTAAGGCGAAGAGAAAGGTTCCTAATCCAGCGAACACATAGACCAGATCAATGTTACTCGGCGTTACGCGCTCCATTAAGGTAATCGGAAGCGCGAGGATAGTTCCAAAGAGGCCCTGTGCGGGTGAGATATCGCTCTGTAAGGCGAAGCAAAGAAGAAAGGCAATTGGCCAAGCGAGTTGTAGAAGTAATCGACCCATCGTAGTGAGTAGGTCGGCTACTTAGTTCACAATCTTAAGCGCAGGTTGAGCACTTTCCTTCGCATCAAGTTGCGCTTGTAACTTCTCAGCGATATCCGCAAACAGTGTTGCGCTTGCCGAGTCCCCTGAGAGGGCAATGGGTTCGCCCTGGTCCCCACCTTCCCGAATTGCGACATCGAGGGGAATTTTGCCAAGCAGTGGAATGTTATACGCCGCTGAGAGTTCTTCACCTCCGCCGCTGCCAAAAATATCGACGCGTTCTCCGCTCGCAGTAGTAAAGCCGGACATGTTCTCCACCAGGCCTAAGACGTCGACGTTTACTTTCTCAAACATCTTAATTGCCCGACGAACATCAGCCAGCGCGACTTCTTGCGGTGTGGTGACGACCACTGCTCCTTGGAGCTGCACCATCTGAGAGAGTGAGAGTTGAGCATCGCCAGTGCCCGGCGGGAGATCCACGATGCAAATATCCACCTCACCCCAATTCACGTCGTGAAAGAGTTGATGGATTGCCTTACCAAACATCGGACCACGCCAGACGACGGCATCATCTGGGTTCTGTAAAAAGAATGCGATGGAGATAAACTTCACGCCATATTTTAAGGCGGGAATGATTCGCTCCTCCCCGTCAACTTTCAGCTCCCCTCCACCCATCAGCGTTGGAATGCTGGGGCCGTAAAAATCAACATCAATCAGGGCAACCTTTTTTGGAGACACGCCGTTGGCCAGAGCGACGGCAAGGTTTGCCGCAACTGTTGATTTCCCGACACCGCCCTTTCCGCTTGCAACTGCTATAATCTTATTCATTAGAAATTGGTTCCCTGCTTGAGTGTACTGCTTTATCAAATAGTTTACGGAATCTGATTCGCGACGCACTCGCTTGCACCAAGAGGTGTTTGCGATTTGCGGCGAATAACGTCGCTCACATCTTTATCGAATGTTTCTTGATACAATCTGTCGAGCAACGATCGTTTTATTTTAAGATCAACTATCTCCCAAGGTAATATTTCGTCCTCGGCGAAGTGTCGTGAGACGAAAAAATCTGGGCTTGGCGCGCCGTCAATAAATTCCCTTGTTCCGTTCTTTACCAACCAGCGCCAGTCATGTCCATTCTCGTGAAGAAAATAGAGCATATCTCCTACCCGACGATCTCCACGAGAGAGTACCGTTTGGAAATAGCTTTCACGGGCAGATTCGTGTTTCATCTCAACACTGCCAATACCTCGCACCCCGTTTTTGACTATCGCAATGCGCTTCTTTATTTCGCTAAATCCTAAAAAGGGGTGTCTCTGAAATGGTGTCCATGCTTTTGGTATAAACGGATTCACGGAAAGAATTATTTTTGGTGCGACCGTAAAGTTCTCTTGCCGCCGTGCCGCGGCAAAGGCGGCATCTTTAACCCGCGTTACCAGTTCAACAATGTCCTCAACGTCATCTCGCTCTTCTGAGGGGAGACCAATCATGAAATAGAGCTTGAAATTCTTGATTCCTGATTCCGCCAGCGTGGCGACACCGTTGACTACTTGCTGATCCGGAACGCGTTTCCCAATACGGAAACGCAGCGCTTCGTTCCCTGCCTCTGGCGCAAGCGCCACTGTTTTGTACTCTGATTCTGAGAGACTCGCTGCAAGTTCGGGCGATACCTTTTGACTCATAATCGAGCTTAAGGCGGCGCGTTTGCCCTGTTTGGCGACTGAGGTGGCAAGTTCAGTGATATTGCGATGGCTAGAAACGGAAGCGCCAACAAAGCCGATTGAGTCACTGGACTCCACACCGAGCTTTACTGTCTCGGCAAGTGCCTCACGAGAGCGCTTCCTGATTGGGCGATACATGTAACCTGCCACGCAAAACTTACACCCGACCTCACAGCCACGTCCGGTTTCTGTCATAAACATCGACTTAAACTCGGTATGAGGAGTTTGGATAGCAGTGGTCGTGGGATAGGCATTGAGGTCTGCGACAACTCTGCGTTGAACACGAGTGGGGACAGTTTCTTCCGCCCGGAATGATCTAATGGCGTGCTCGTCGGTGTAGTCGACCCTGTAGCGAGAAGGGATATAGAGTCCTTCTAGCTGCGCGAGTGCATCAAGTAGCTCCGTTCGTGAGGAGCCCCGATCGCGATGTGCGCGAAAGCACGTCGCGATTTCGGCGATTATCTCCTCTCCCTCTCCGATGACTATCGCATCAAAAAAATTTGCCAGAGGTTCTGGGTTCAGTGTGAGTGCGGCACCGCCACCTAAGATGAAAGGTCGTTGGCGGCTCTCAGTACGCTCAAGGTTTTCCCGACTGAGCTCTCGACAGGAACGTAGATCAACGCCTGCAGCTTCGAGAATTCTTAAGACATAGGGATAATCAGTTTCAAACGAGACACTGAGCGCAAGCAAGTCGGCGTTGGCCAGGTGGGTGTCATGTTCGAAGGTGCGGATGGAGGAGTCTGAGTCCTCTGGTAGATAGCATCGTTGGACAGAGAATCGCTCTTCTTCGGAGAATAGTCGATAGACTGCTTGAAAGCCTAGATTGGACATCGCGAGCCAATAGCGATTTGGGTAAGCGATTACTGTAGAGATGTCACCGCCCGCTTTTGCTTGGAATAAGGGCTGCTCAGATTCAGCAAGGATGCTGTTGAGAGGTTTTTGAGTCTTGCGTTTTTTTGACATCTTACCCTTTGCGACTCAGTTCCGCTGAGCAGGAGGCAAGGGTTCGTAGTGTCTTGAAGTGGAGAACTGAAAGGCAGATCGAGCGCGCACTCATGAGGCTGCAGAAAGCCCGCAGCTCATGAAGTGCGCTCGATCTCAAAGTCGTAGGCTTAATCGGCTTGGCGACGGAGAAAAGTCGGGATTTCGTACTTCTCTTCCTCATCACTACCATTACCTGACATGACGGATAGTTTTTTCAACTTTACTTGCTCGCTGTTTCCATCCTGCTTGTTACGAGCATAGGTCGGAATATCGAGTTTCTTTTCGTATGCTGGAGAATCAACACCACTTGGTCGAGTTGATGCAGAAGGAATACTTCCGCTTAGTCGCGCCTGCTCGCGGTCACCGAAGCCAGTTGCGATTACGGTAACTCGAACCATATCCGCAAGCTCCTCATCAATAACCATTCCCCAGATAATGTTTGCATCATCGTGGGCTTCGGCATGAATAAGCTCCGCAGCCTCGTTAATCTCTTGTAGCGTGACATCAGGACCGGCAGTCACGTTAATCAGAATGCCGCGAGCGCCGTGGATTGAGATGTCCTCAAGAAGTGGGCTTGAGATAGCTTTCTCAGCAGCTTCAAGCGCACGGTTCTCACCAGATCCCTCACCTGATCCCATCATCGCCATTCCCATTTCCGCCATTACCGCACGGACATCTGCGAAGTCGACGTTGACGAGACCTTCAAAGAGAATCAAATCACTGATTCCTTTCACCGCTTGGTAGAGCACGTCATCGGCCTTGCGGAAGGTATCAAGCAACGTCGTGTTACGACCCGCAATGGAAAGCAGTCGTTGGTTTGGAATGGTGATGAGCGTATCAACTTCTTTCTTGAGCGCATCAATTCCTGCATCAGCGTTGGTCATTCGACGCTTGCCTTCAAACAAGAATGGCTTGGTGACCACACCGACGGTGAGCGCGCCCATTTCTCTGGCGATACTGGCAACCACTGCGGCACCACCGCCTCCGGTTCCACCACCCATTCCGGCAGTAACGAATACCATATCGGAGCCTGCGATAGCCTCACGGATTTCGTCCGCACTTTCTCGCGCAGCACCCTCTCCGACGGCTGGATTTGCACCCGCTCCTAGACCTTTTGTCAGTTCCGCACCAAGCTGCAGCTTCCGCTCTGCGGAGGAAGAGCTAAGAGCTTGAACATCGGTATTGGCGTGGATGAACTGGACACCTTTGAGTCCAGAACGGATCATGTTGTTCACGGCGTTACCACCGCCACCACCAATTCCAATTACCTTAATACGCGCCCCCAAAGGCTCGTTCCCGTAGTCGCGATTCTCATCTTCCTTACTCAAGAAAGGTGGAGTGAGTTCACTTGAGTCGTCCGAAGAGGAACCTTCGTGTTTGCTCGCAGCTAGTTCCGCTGTTTCTTCTTCGTGTGCCGTGTCTTTGCCGCTCGCCATCTCTAAGTTCTCCTTTGGGTTATTTTCAATCATTTCTACAACGTCTGATTGATCTCGCTCTTGTTCACTTAAGCCTAGCTCCGCTTCTGTAGAAGGGAGTGAGTTATTACTTGAAATTTTTCCTTGGTCTGCTTCTTGGTCACTTCGTTGACCCTCTCGCTGCAAACCGAGTTCTTCTTGCGTGATCAGGACGGTGGCCGAAGTATCATCTACCTCGGAACCGACTTGGTTTTTGCTCTCCTGAGAGTTCTGACTCAGAGCGCTTTCGACGGCTGAGTCTTTTGAACCTCGTTTATTTTTTTTCTTACGGGCGCGTTTATTCATGTCTTCTGTAAAAATTCTCCACTACCGCACAGGAAACATCAGCTGACTCCTGCCTAACAATTTCAGCCCCAATCACTGGGACCGAAATATCCCCCTTGCGCTCAAGACCCCCGTGGCAATCAAAACGACTTGGAACGGACCAACCGATGGATGCCAAAAATCTTAAACGGTTAAAACGCTTGAACAAACGATTTCGCT
>CAYGNZ010000151.1:6549-7922 GCA_964351345.1 uncultured Bdellovibrionales bacterium
GTGATTACACCGTGGTCGATGATGAAAGCGACCGGAAAACCGAGATTTGGCGAGCAAAAAACTCAAGAGACCGAAGCCTGCAATTTGCCTGCTCGCAACCAAATTCAACGCAATTAACTACCAGAATTATCATGCGTCTTCAAACAAGCAATCCCTATAAAAACAACCCGAAATAAGACGCTGAGATTGCCTTAATTAATACCAGAGCCGCTTGGTAAGTTCAATTTACTTGAAGTCAGGTGCCGGGAACTTCCCGTAGTGCTTCAACAAAAATGAGAACTCTCAGATAGAAGATTTCTCACTAAGTCCCTCGACTAATATCAGCCGACGGAAGCTCATGAAAAAAAGAATTGCAGAAATAATTGCCAAGGGCTGCACATAGAGCGCCTCACGAAATAAAGAAGAGCCTGCGATGAGTAGCCAGAGTGCGACCAAGCAGAAAATGGAGTTCTGTTTTGGCCAATTGCGCAGCAGCGGAACGGCAAGCAGGCCGAATTCGTAAAACAGAGTTAAGGGAGCGAGGAAGACCATAGAGCAAAGCATGCAATCAAAGAGGATGGCATCAGAGGCTGGATCTCGCTTTTCTCGTGCGCGGTATGCAAGGAGTGCTGCGGAGAGTAACAACAACAGAGAAATCACCGCTCCCCCGCCCTGTAACACATCTAGTGGCAGTGAAGCCTTGCTGCCAAGGGAGACTAAGAGACTGCTCAGGCTAAGCATCTGATAGCCGTTGGTCTTGATATCTTGAGCCGCAAACTCCCCTGCAAAGGCAAGCCAGTGTGGAAACCACTCAGAACCAAATACTCCCGCCGCAAGAAGATAGTAGACAAAAATGACCAATACCGCTGCAGCACAGGCGCGCAATCTTCCAGAGCTGAATAGAAACACCAACGCAATGCAACTTAGGTGCGGCTTATAGGCAAGGAGTCCGACTAAGATTCCGCCAAGGGTGTCTGCGCGCGCGTCCCGCTTTCTCAATAGTACGAGTGCTGCAAATACCAGCATCATGCTCAAGGCCGAGTTTTGAGCGGCAAGCACCGCGCAGCTTATCGGTAACGTGCTGGCGAGCAGAAAAAACGTGTGTTTTTGTGAGTCCAGTATTGCAAGCCCAAGGGGCTTGAGTGAACCTGCTGCGGCAAATAAACAAGCGGTCATCAACAGCGAAAAAAGCAGTTTTGCGACAAGGGGCGGCGCCTGAGCGAAGGCAATGAAGGGGAGTGCGGCATATGCGGGATAGGCGAATGCAAGCACTTCCCCCTTAAGCGATGGCCACGCGGCGTTTTGCAGTTTCCGTTGTTGCTCAATATTGTAGAGCGCTGTAATTGAGCCCGTACTCGCTAATTGACCCGCACTATAAAACGCAGGGAAATCTC
>CAYGNZ010000152.1:0-7878 GCA_964351345.1 uncultured Bdellovibrionales bacterium
GCTCCCCGCTTCCTGCATCAAGATTCTCCGATTCGTCATCTCCGTCAGAGTCCTCAGCACCCTCGTCTTCGGAGTCAAAACTTTGAGACTCATCGTCTAGTGCTTCATCCCCTTGAGATTCATCCCCTTGAGATTCATCCCCTTGAGATTGATCGGCGTCTGATCCAGAGAAAAGTGTTGTTTCTTCATCATCAGCACCTTTTTCATCAAGTGCCGCAAAAGAATCAAAAACCGCGGAATCGACTGGGTCGTCTTGCTGCTCTGGAGTCTGAGGCTCTTGCTCGAAGCTCGGTTCCTCGTTTCCCTGCGACTCACCAAAGAGCGCGGCCATGGGGTCAAATTCGTTTTGATCATCTTCAGCCGTCGTGCTGTCTTCGGAAAAACGATCTTGAAATGAAAAATTTGTGTCGGCGACTTCCTCACTAGGCGAAGATTCGGCATATCCAGACGCTACTTCTTCAACCTCCTCTCGTGAGACCGACATCGTTCGCTGCCGCACTCGACTCTTTGGTTGCTGAGCGGAGGTCTCCTCTTCGTCCATCGCATCGACCGCACCATCAAAGGTATGGCCGCACATTCGACATCGAGTTGCCACTGCCGGCACGAGGCTTCGACAACTTGGGCATCGAACAAAAGTCAATTCTGTTTCTTCAGTGGTCATGAGTAAATCCTGTTCGCTTCAATAAAACCGCGGCAAACAAATCTTAGTAAAATAAAGAGTTGTTTGAAAATATTACTACACACAAAAAGACTACAAAAACGACGAGAGCAAATACTCCAAATGCCAGTATCGGTCTCGTTACTCCTGGCGCGAGAGTCCCGTCTAAGAACTCATCTTCTTCTTCACTCGCCGATAAGAGACTGTAATCAGACTCTACCTCAAGTAGCTCATTCGTGCGAAATCCTTGCTCTTGCTGATATCGCTCAAAGTCACTTTGACCAACGTCTAAGTCGCGCGCTCCCAGTACTGATTCTAGAGGTCGACGCACTGGAACATTTTCTTCATCACTTATAGGAAGCTCCGGGGCTTCGAAATATTCAGATGCATCTTCATCGGGACTTTGTGCTCGATTCGATTGGATTTGAGCCAATTTTTCAAACACACCAACATCTTCTGCTGCTTCGTCCTCGCTCAAATACCGCTCTCCCAAGCCTACCGCTCGCTCTAAGGCTCTCTGCTGCTCCTCACCTTCATCTGACTCTAAGTATGTTCGGCGCGTCTCATCAAGGGGATCACTTTTTGGTGGCACGCTCTCTTTACCGACCTCTTCACTAAAGAATCGACTTTCTTCTGATTCGTTAAAACACACCGCCAACACAACGTCAGAGCAAAGATCGACCTCGGTAAATTCAGAGCTATAGTCTCTTTTCACACCGTGTTCGATCTTCTCTCCGTTTACAAACGTTCCGTTTGAACTGGAGTCCATCACTTCAAATGAGCTTCCACCCGTCCAACAAATCTCAACATGGCTCCGAGAAACATGCGCAGCACTCACCCATATATCATTCGCCGGATCTCGTCCCACTCGCACGCGTGCGCCCTCGCGCAGCGGGAATCGGGACGGTCGAACGGCTTTACTTGTGCTCACCACGCAAGGAAAGGATTTAACCATCGAAGGATCAGGAGCGACCACCGCTTCTGAAGTAAGTGCGGCAACTTCTGAGGAATCTAGAATGGGCGCGAGCACGAACTCTGAACCAAGGGTGATACGCTCGCCCGATTTGAGATATCGTCGACCACTGACCTGCTCACCGTTTACAAACGTTCCATTAGTACTTCCGAGATCTTCAACCCACACGGCATCACCCTCAATTCCGATGCGCGCGTGCTCTGAGGAGACGTCAGAAGCATCAAGACGTAGGCCACAATTTCGTGATCGCCCCACAAGCAGAGGGTTTTCCTCTCGGAAGGACACAAACACCGGCTTTGCACCGAGGACCGAAACCGCAGGGAACACTGGAGACGGAGAGGTGAGTGCGGTGCGAAAGATACGAATCGCGGCACTATCAAAGTACTCCTCAGGAAGTACCGTTAAATCGCTATCGAGTGAGGTTACTTGGACACCTACCTCTCCAAGTTGAATACTGGCATGACCTTGATGAGCCCCTTCCACAAACGAGGGAGAAGAAAAATCTTGCCCTCTTCGTTTTACCGGGAAACAACCGAACTCCCGGCCCAATCCCCGGACGAGGCGCAATTCGCATAGACTTGAGGCAGCACCTTCAATCACCACATGCGCAAGGTCACTGCTTCCGATAACGGCATTGACGCGCCGGACTAAAATTGTCTCCGGTGGACTTATTCCGTCATGAAAATCTAGCTCCAATGCAAACACTTACTTTGCACCTCCAGACTCAACTTCGCTCTCGGGCCTTGGCGCTTCGCTTTCTCTATCTCTGGTGACCCAGTGGTTTTCGCGAAATGCTTTTCGGACCTCTTCATCAACTTCGGCTTTATACGCTCTCAGAATCGCTCGTAGGACCGCAAGCTCGTTTCGTCCCGCAAGGGCTCGCACCGTCGCTAGACGTATTTCTTTGTCCTTACTGTCAAGTAAGCTCACGAGTTCGCTGCTCGCGGTGATTGCTCCCAGCCGTTCAATCGCTTCCTTCTGTAGTAAGGTATTACCTGAATTTGCCATCACGGAGAAAAGTCCACCTTTTGAAAAAGGCAGCAACGACTCTATTGCTTTCTGCACATCATCAATTGGAGCCACGTCAACAAGCCCAAGGACCGCAATGGGTCTCACCGCTTGAGACCGATAATCCCAGTATTTCGCCTTCACCCAAGAGAATAATGACCGTGCGGGTTCACTTTCGATATCACGCGAGGCAAGAATATCGAAGGCTTCACTTGCAATCTGAGGATCCTTCACACTTACGCACACCGCAAGCAGCACGCGATCAACACTAACGGAGAGCCACCGCGCAAACTGCTGCACATCATAGAGTGTGGTATTCCCTGTCGTCGCCCGAAACAGAGCGTCTCGAATACCAACCGAAGTGTTCTCAACACCATTATCGACAAGTGCTTGCACGAACACTTTTCGGTACGGAGACAGATTCTTGCGACTCACCACTTCATTGGCAATGGAGAAAACCAATTCTGTGGAACGAAACAGCGAATCTGGCTTCGACACTTCATTCATCGCCGCGATGAGGTCTTGTGCCGAAAACTTCTTCAACACTCGTTCAGGTTCAGTCTGGAGGAAGGTACGCAATGAACTATGGGAAAACAGTAGTGCTCCGAGACCTTTCCCCTCGAGTTCCTGTTGCGGCGTGTCGCCTGCCAAAAACTTCCGTAACACCGGCACAAATTCTTCTTCAGACTCATCAAGCGCGAGAGCTGCCGCAAGTTGGGTCGTTTGTGTTGGAGCCGTGGTAAACGCTTGCTGAAGTGCGCTTTTTCTCGTCGGAAGAGGACGGGTGGCATCGCACGCTCGAAGGAGCAGTGCGTAGGCGTCGGGAAGCTGCGTCCGATTGCTTTTTCTCACCGTCTGATCAAACCACGAATCAAGGATTGCGGCTGACTCAACGAGTCCTTGATTCGCGACTCGCTCAAGAAGTAACGATTGAGCTTCTATCATTAGTTCTCGTGAAGATTTCGATTTTAAGCTTGCGATAAGTACCCCATACGCCGTGGGGTCGTCGCTGGTCGCAATCTCTCTCAGGAGGGCAATTTTGCTAGGCAACGGCGTTTGCTCGTTGGCAAGCTCTGCAATCAGCGGTTTCAACTCATCGGGTGCGTAGTCGACGTGAACGGCAATTGAGTCGCTTGGTGGAGCAGATTCTGCACTCCCATCGGGACCAGACTCAAAAAATTCAAGCGAGGAGATCGATGCAAAAAGAAACATTGAGCCCGCCACGCCCAATACAATGCCGAGCGTCCAGAGTACGCCTGTCGTTTTCAATTTTTTGATAGGCGCAACGATTCGCACGAAGCGCTCTTTGAAACTCTCTCTCGCTGCGGTCTCCGGAATTATCTCCTCGACCACCGGCTTTTTTGCCACCTGAACTTCTTCGACCTCTTCCGGCTCAATCTCAGGAACTTCTTCTTGTACTTCCTCAGGTTCCTCTTTCTCAAGAGCGCTCTTTAACGCATCAGAGGATACAATTGTCGTTCGCTGCGACCAGGCATTGCTGCCCCCGGGGGGTACTCCCGTTGAAACGCTTTGTTCGATAACCTCCAATACCTCTGAGGCATCTCTAAACCTTTTCGATGGGTCTTGTTCGAGACATCGACCAAGCACATCATCAAGCCAAATCGGAGAGCCCGCTTTGAGGGCAGAAGGCGAGGGGGCGGTTGCGACGAGATCCTCGCCGGTAGCGGCGCTGGGTTTGTCTCCGTGTAAAAATCCTCCTGTAACCAAGCGATACCCGAATACACCCAAGGCATACATATCCGCCGCCACATCTGAACGGCTTCCCATTCTCTGTTCCGGCGCAAGGTAATGTAGAGTTTCAGAGGGTGGAAGCATCGCCGTTTGCTTGGCTCCAGACTCAAAAGACCCCAGCAAAGGAAGTACGAGAATATTTCCTTTGGCATCAACAACGAAACTATCAGAACTGAGATCTTCAAGCGACACACCAGCAAGATGTAGCGGCACCAGCGCTTTCAAGCATCTGAGGAAGAGTTCTGTCAGCTCTTCTGTTTCCTCCACACTATCAAGCGCATACTTTCCCACCACGTGGTCAGTAACTAAGTAGGCGTTGCCATTCGCATCCAATCCGAATGAGCGAAATCGGGGTGTCGGCACCATCAAACCTTTAATGCGATTGAGGCGCTCGATAAATTGCCGGGACTCGGTGGATTGATTTTCCAATGGAAAGCGAAGAATCCAGAGCAGCACTTTGTCTCCGTTAGCGATTTCTGTCGCCTCGAATCCATCAGAGGTTCGTGTCGAGTACAGATGCGAGCCGCGCTTGTAGCGATCGCTAATCACCCAAGAGGATTCCTCCTGAGCTTTCGCTGTCTCCGATGCGGAGCTTGTCTCGTTTTCGGTATCGCGACCGATATCACCTTTCATAAATCGTTAGCTCGATAGACTGAGTGTTCCAATTGGCTCGGACGTCACGTGCGACCGTAGCTCACCATAGGCGATAGCCCGAATCCAGTCGGGACTACCAATATTTCGGCTGAAAAAATCTTGTACCGCGGAGCGAATGTCCGTCGGGCAAAGAATTACAATAGGAACCGCACCTCTCTCAACAACCGGAGAGAACATTTTCGAAGAAACTTCACTCAACTCGCTCTCGAACTGAGGATCAAGTGGCGGTTTATTGCGAGAATGATCCCAAAGCGCTGATGCCGCTCGGAATTCCTCTTCTACGTCATTTGACAATACAAAGGCTCGTAAGACCTCAGCTGTCCCGACTGCCTGGTTCACGATTCCTCGAGAAAGGATCACTCGAAGAAAACTATGAAGCTCCGCAATCCATTCTTGACGCTCTTCAATCTGCGATGAAAGGGCCGAAAATTCGGCTACTCCCTCTAGAATAAGCTTAATATCTCTAATGCTCACGCGTTCACGAACGAGACGACGCAGCACTTCCGCAAACTCTGAAGTTGTGAGCATCCCCCCCTCAAAAATCTCTTCAACGAGATGAGTGTGCCGCTCCTTTGCAAGCCCCAGTAACGAACGAACCTCATCAAGACCAAACAGCTCATCAATTACATCAAACGCTCCGCCAACACTTTCGGTTACCATAAACTGTGCGGGATTGAGCAGCTCAACTCCAAGATGACGCAAAGAGTCTATTCCTGGGCTTCGACTATCTATCCACGCAGCAGCTCGGCGATCGATTGGATGCGAGGTTTTCTCAATCACTTTCACCGAAAACATGTCCAATACGCCTCCGGTGGTTGAAGCAAACAGGGCGCCATTGCGAATTTGACCTCGACGCAGAACTTGTTCTCTCACCACAATTCGATACTGACCAGGAGTGAGATCGGTGGCTACGCTCAAGTGCAGTTGTGGTAGCACCACACCGAACATCCGAAACACCTCGTCTCGTTTCGAGGAGGCGATTCGGTTGAATTGCTCTCGATTACGCTTTTGCTGCTCCTCGTTTCCGCTCGTCTTGTTTGCGCCAACATATGGCCCCAAGAGCTGCGGATCGACCTCCAAACGAAGGCTATGCATGCCACCGGGCTCTGGTAGTAAATCCGCTTCTCTTAGCGCAGCGGGGAGTCCGCGAATCTCATCGCCGGAATCGATGGAGAGTAGTTCCGATTCCACCACATCCGATGAGTCGTGAAACAACCACTCACGGCTCGTGACAAACAACAGCATGCCTCCACCGACTAGGAAGAAGGGAAATGACGGAAACGAGATGACATTAATCAGTGAGAGAACGCCGATGCCAAGGAGTGCGTAACTTGAGAGCAAAGGAGCCTGTGAATCATGCAACACCTGCCTGAAGAGAAGATCGCCAGAATTTGATTTTGAATCCCCGCCTACGTTTGTGACGATGATTCCTGCAGAAACAGAGATAAGAAGGGAGGGAAGGATACTAATCAGGCCATCACCAATAGTGAGAACCCCAAAGCTTGCCACTGCATCTTCAAAACTCATTCCTCTATGCAGACCGAGACCAATACCGCCAACCGCATTAATAAACGTTATCGCAAGTCCGGCAATCGCATCACCCTGCACCCATTTCATCGCTCCATCCATTGAGCCGAAGAATTGAGATTCCTTGCGCAACTCTTCTCGACGAGACGCCGCAATTTCTGGAGTAATAGTACCCGCACGAAGCTCGGCATCGATTGCAAGCTGCCGGCCCGGCAAGGCATCGAGATTAAATCGTGCCGCCACTTCCGCCACTCGCGCGGAACCTTTCGCAATCACCACGAAATTCACGATCGCAATAATTGCAAAAACTATCGCTCCGACAATAAAGTCTCCACCGACGACAAATGATCCGAAAGACTGAATGATGCGACCCGCAGCATCCAGACCTTGGTCTCCGCGCAAAAGGATAAGTTTGGTGCTCGAAACATTGAGTGAAAGACGAAAGAGTGTCGTCAACACAAGAATTGTTGGAAAAGAGTACAGTCGAGAAGAGTCATCACCGAACAAGCCACGCATCAGTAACGTCAAGGCGATCAAGACGTTAAAAACAAGAAGTATATCGAGGAGAGTCGTTGGGAGTTCTACGACGAAAAGCGTGAGAACAAGTAAGAGAAAAAAGGCGACAAGGCTCGCACCGCTTGTCATTCGCAGCGTGCCGTTTTCACGCAAAAGACTAGGAATCCGAGATAGATAGTTCTTCATGCTTGCTTACTCATCGAGCGTTTCGTCTTTTAAGTCAATCACGCAAGCGAGCAAGATGGCGGAACGGACAAGCTTCTCGAGCGCGCTGATTGGTAGGAGTAGTTTCTCTTGAAAACGAGACCTACCACAACACCCAAAGGTTTCGCGCCAAACTATCCGCCGAAAGCACCCAAAAGTCTGACGAGAAGGCCAGCAAACAACAGCGCAAAAAATCCAGCGAACACCATTGCAAGCGGACCCGTCGCTTTTACGGGTAGCGCAGTAATCTTTCCTTCAACTTGTACCTGTCGCTGCATCATTACGGAATCTGCCAATTCTTGCAGCTGTTTTGATACCTCACCACCATGTTTCGCGCACTGAGCAAGAAACATAAAAGCATGCTTTACTTCGGTCATTCCGTTCGCCTCACCTACATCAACCAAAGCATCTTCCAAACTAAGACCAGATCGAATTAGCTTCTCAACGTGGGTGAACATTTCTGTCACAGGATTGTGGGAATCTCGTTCATTCGCCATCTCAACGATGTGTGTAATACATGGTCCAACGTCAAGGGCACTACTTACCCCAATTGAAACCTGTTCGATTACCAGTGGCAGGTAGTACA
>CAYGNZ010000153.1:0-7850 GCA_964351345.1 uncultured Bdellovibrionales bacterium
CGTCCGCATCATCCTTGGGCACACGTATACTAATTCCAAAATGCCCTGCACTAAACTGAGGGCGATAGCCCGCAGGTCGGAAAATATTGGGAATGCGGCTAAAGTGAAACATACTCGAGATGTTTGAAAGTGCTCCGAGTAAAATCGTACATTCAAACGCGATAACAACAAATGCAGGAAAGGAAATCAGCGGCTTCGCACTCACCCGTATCGGATAATCAATAGACATCCAGGAGGTAAAGAGAAAAGCTCCAAGGCAACCGGTGAGACCACCAAGTAGTACAAACATCCGAACAGGACTGCGTCGCTTGCCCTCATAAATAGCATCTTCAAGCGCGTGATCGGGAAAGGAGGAATAGACATCCATCGCATCATCAAGTCCTTCCTTTCGGATGGACTTTACTGCCTCAATTGTCTTTTCAATCGAGGTGAATTCACCGGTAACTAAGTAATCTGTAGACATACGACCTTAGTGCTCTGCTCCAGGTACTTCCACCACCTCTTTTACCTCAGTGATAGAGACCGATGGAAAGAACTTGATAAACGGTAATAAGAAACAAAAGAACCAGCCGAAAGAGCCAAGCGTAATCCCTGCTTCAATCCACGAGAAATTGTAGTTACCCCAGGCCGCCGGATCAAACTCCACGGTGAGCGATTGCAGGATAATATTGAAGCGCTCAAACCACATTCCGATGTTAATCAAGATTGAGAGCACCATCAGCCAGGCGAGATTTGTTCTGCACTTTTTAAACCAAAGAGTCAGGGGCGCAATACAGTTACAAAACACCATGGTCCAAAACGCCGGCGCGAAGTAACCAAACGGTCGGAACCAGAACTGATAACGCTCAAATTGGTTGTTACTGTACCAGGCGATAAAAAATTCAGTCGCGTAGGCGTAGGTAACAATACCTGAGGTAAACATTATTAGCTGCGACATCTTCTCGTAATGCCAAATGGTGAGATACTTCTCGAGTCCAAAGGCTTTGCGCATTGGAATCGTAATCGTCATCACCATCGCTAGCCCTGAGAAGATAGCTCCCGCAACAAAGTACGGTGGGAAAATTGTGGTATGCCAGCCAGGAACGTTACTCATCGCAAAGTCCCAAGAAACCACCGAGTGTACGGACAGAACGAGAGGCGTGGCAAGAGCTGCGAAAAAACCATAGCAGGCAACGTAGTGTCGCCATTGCTTGTGCGAGCCTCTCCAGCCAAGAGAAGTAATCCCGTAGAGAATTTTCCGAGGACCCTTCGCACTATCTCGGGCGGCGGCAATATCTGGAATTAGTCCCGTGATGAAAAACAGCATACTGACGGTAAGGTAGGTACTAACCGCAAACACGTCCCAAAGTAAGGGTGATTTGAAGTTCACCCAGAGATAACGTTGGTTCGGATACGGCAAGAGCCAGTAAAAGTTCCAAGGACGCCCAAGGTGGATGATAGGAAATAGCCCAGCAGTGAATACGGCAAAAACCGTCATCGCTTCAGCGACTCGGTAAATCGGGATTCTCCATTTCGCTCGAAAGAGGAACAAAACAGCGGAAATGAGAGTTCCAGAGTGTGCGATACCGACCCAGAATACGAAGTCAGTGATGTAGACCCCCCACATGATTGGATGGCTAATCCCTGCAACCCCGATGCCGTTCATCACTTGATGAATCCAGCAGTACGCGCCAACCAGCATGCAGCAGATCGCAGTGGCAAACAGCAGGTACCAACCCACTGTTGGTGGCTCCAACGTCTTGAGAATGTCATCGTTTACGGTCTTATAATCAACCGCAATTACACCCGTCGACTGCATCTGATAAACTACGCTCCTCTATCCATGTTCTTTCTTCTGCCCATCCTCATGCACAACCTTCGCTAAATAGGTAATCGCAGGCTGTGTGTTGAGGTGCGAATCAAGTACTTTGTATCCCCGTTTACTTTGCGAGTTTTGATACACTGCACTTTCGGGGTCATTTAAATTACCAAAGGTAATTGCATCAGCGGGGCAGCTCGCCGCACACGCAGGTTGAATCTCTCCATCCTGCACTTCACGACCAGCGTCTTTGGCAGCGTTTGTTCCTTCTTTGATACGCTGAATACAAAACGAACATTTCTCCATCACCCCAACACTACGCGTGGTGACATCTGGATTGAGCTGCCAATTCATTGGTTCGGGTAGCTCGTAGTTGAACCAATTAAACCGGCGCACCTTATACGAGCAGTTGTTGGAGCAGTACCTGGTTCCCACACATCGGTTGTAAACCATCGTGTTGAGACCTTCATCACTGTGATAGGTCGCGTAGACTGGGCAAACGGGCTCACAGGGAGCATTGCCACAGTGCTGACACATCATTGGTTGGAAACCGGTTACGGGTTGCTCGTGGTCGTCGTCTTCAAAGAATCGCTGAACTCGAATCCAGGACATTTCACGCCCTTGTTTGCAAAATTCTTTTCCAACAGTCGGAATATTATTCTCAGCATAACAGGCGGTCACACACGCAGAGCAACCAGTGCAGGACGCCAGATCAATCGACATTCCCCAACTGTACTGCACATGCGGCATTTGCTTGTACATTTGCTTGGGTTCTGGATGAGGACCAAGCGCATTTGGATCATGATGGGCTAAATGAAAGTCTTCTGGAACATGGTGATCTCCATGCCCTTCCCCGTGTCCATTTTCCGCTTTCTTGGCGTGGCCATGATTCTCACCATGCCCATCCGCACCGGCAAGCGCTGCGAGCGACACCGTTCGCGTGATTCCACGCTCGTACTGCACATCATGTCCTTGGCTTACCACCATCGTTTCTTTTGACACGGAAGGACTGAGCTTAATCTTAGAAAACAATCTATGGGTGAGCGGTCCACTGTCTGTGGTTGGAGAAAGCGCCAAGGGATTCACACCAATTCCTGAGGCATATCGACCAAGACCTTGATGTCCTTGCCCGATAGGTAGGGCAACGAGATCTGGATGAATGTGCTTGGTCACAAACGCTGGAGCTTCAATCTCTCCCTGCGGAGTCGCAAGCTGCACTACATCTCCTTGTGACACTCCAACTTTCGCCGCAGTGTCTGGATGAATTTCAATCCAGGAACCCCATACAATAGTCGTCATTGGATCGGGTGTTTCCTGCATCCACGGACGATTCGCGACACTTCCATCCGCAAAATGCACGGTCGGATAGGACAGCATCGAAAGTCCTTTTACCGAATCACTCGGTGCGCTCACTTTTGCCGCAGAGGCAAGAAGTGACTTTGCGCCACCCCGCTTATTTTTATACGTCGACCACTCGCCACCAGCTTGCACATACTCGAGCCAGCGTGTTTCAAATCCGCCTTCTCCTGTGCGAGCCTTCCACTGTGACTTAATGTAATCAACAAAGCCCACAGCATCACCGATGGGCTTGTTCAGTTTTTCTGACGCAGCGATGGCGAGGAGAGTATCTCCAAGCGATTGAGTCGGATAAAGCGGTTGCATCGAAGGCTGATTGAGGTTGAACAAACCAGGCGACGGCTCAGAATCAGACCAGGTTTCAAAGCTCGTGCTCTTGGGCAAAACGATTTGTGCCATGCGGCTTGTTTCGTCGAGGTTTGTGGAGAGCGCGACAACTAAGCCGGCCTTTCCTGCGGCCTTTGAAAATCCGGAATTCGCAGGAAGCGTAAAGACCGGGTTCGCCCCGGAAACAAACAACACTCCAACAGGACGTTCCTCTGACGCCAAACGCGTCGTAAGTTCTCGTAGTTGCGCAGGCGCGGCAGCTGTTTTTGCTTTTCCGTTTCTTAGGAGGACGCTTGAGCCAAGATTGCCAAGTACGGCATTCAGCGCGTTGGCCAGAACTCCGCAGTAGACTTCCTGTTCACCACCAACCGCAGATCCACCACTGAGCACCAGAGAACTCGGAGAATCAACGAGTTCAGTTGCGATGTTCTGCAACTTCTCGGCAGTCACCCCTGTACCTTTTAAATCCGCTTCAACCGAAGAACCTGAGAGAATCTGATCAACGACTGATGCGGAGCCCTGGAGATTCTTCGCACCCGCTTTTTTGTATACCAGCGCGAGCAATGCTCTAAGGATTTTGTGCTCAGAACCCGGCGCATTTTTTATCCAAGAGTCAGCGTTTGCTGCCGTGAGTGAAAGACGCGGCTCGAACTGAATCAGACGAGAAATGGTCCCGTCTTTTCCAGGAACGCGACCTTTCGTGAAGCCTTTGGTGAACTCTACCGGTGATTTCCAAGTTTCAAGGAAATCTGCGCCAAAGTTGACGATTGTTTTGACTCCTTCGAACTCGTAGGAAACTTCTGTCCCCGGACCAAAAGAGATTTCAGCAGCGCTTTTTCCTGCTGCATCATCAAAGAGATCATACTCAATATGTGAGGCACCTTGAACATTTTTGACAAACTCCTCAGTCAGAGAAGTAATGCTGCCCGCGAGTGGTTTGGTGAGCAGGACTGTCTCTTTGCCCGCTGATGAAGCTTTCGCAATAGCCCCCGCGATTTCATCAATCGCTTCTTTCCAGCTAATTGGCTTAAACGCTCCGTTTACTTCTCTTTTCAAGGGTTCGCGGACTCGGTCAGGATCGTAGAGACCTTGCACCGAGGATTGCCCGACGGCACAAAGACCGCCTTTGTTAACCGGATGTGATGGATTTCCTTCTACCTTAACGACTCGACCTTCTCGAGTCCGCACAAGCACCCCACAACCCGCGGAACACTCCCCGCAACTTGCGGCATACCAGCTTGCAACCCCTGGCACGACCTCATCGGGTTGAACAACGTAGGGAATTAACTTCTCGGGTAACTCTTGCGCACAACCACTAGCGGCGACCCCTGTTGAGGCACCAACTATTTTTAGAAAGTCTCGGCGATTAAAGCCTTTCTTTTCCGACATCGTTTCCCTATTCCTAAACTCTATCTACCAACTTATCCGAGCTGGCCAAATCACGTAGCGAGGCCTTCGCTCAAAAGCGCACGCATTAGTAGTGGCAAGTGCCACAATCAATACTCGCGCCATTCTCTCTGTGGCAACTTACGCAAAAGCCCATCTTAAAGGAGGACACCCTCTCGACGACTTCCATTTTCTGTACTTGCCCGTGGCAACTTTGACAGCCCACACCAGCCTTCACGTGACGCTGGTGATTAAACTGCACGTGTTCGGGAAGATTATTTACGGGCTCCCACTCAACAGGCTTCCCTTCATCCCAATGCTGTTTAAGCTTTTTTATTTCAGCAGAGTCCTGCTTTACGTTCGCATGACAACCCATGCACACCTCAAGCGCGGGGATTGTTGCGAAACTAGATTTGGTAACCCCTGAGTGACAGTACTGGCACTCGATGTTGTTCTTTTGCACGTGCAGCACGTGGCTATAGTTCACAGGTTGTTTTGGCGCGTAACCACGGGAATATGGGGCCGGAATAAAGATATCCAGAGCTTTGATATCGGAGAATACCGCTTTTCCCCCTCGCCAAAGACCTGCTTCTTTTTCTTCCTGCGTGTATTCCGTACCTGAGGCAGGGGCGGCAGATGACTCGTTCCCGGCAACAGCTAAACTCTCAACTGTGAACGTGGCAACAGCCAACGACACCGCCAACAGCACAATCCCCAACAAAGCTCGTTTCATTTAGACAATTCTGTACAAGATGAGAAGGTGCATCTTCGGGCACCTCAGTGACATATATGTTCCAGGTGGGAGACTAAATCGGAACTCTGGCTTTATGCAAGGTTAAGCTGAGCTTAAAACGCTAAGATAATTCGACATCTGTAGGCGTTTTTCGGTATGCCGAGCAAAGCCTTTGCCGCCAATAACCGCCAATTTTAGTACACAAAATATTACCTTGATAAGTGTTCTGGAATTGGCAGAACTGCGCTATACCCTAGCGAACGAATTCAGAGAAACAGATAATTTCAATAATGAAACAAGAATTAATAAATCGCCTAGCTGAAGAGATTTCTCGACATACCACTCTCAGTGTTGAGCAGGTGTGCGCGCTAATTGAGAAACCGAAGAATCGTGACTTTGGTGATCTAGCTTTCCCCTGCTTTCCTCTCGCTAAGGAACTTAAACTCTCTCCAGCTTTGGCAGCAGAGCAACTCGAAACGAAATTGAGCCTGCCTTCAGGGATTGCTGAGTGCATAAAAAAAGGCCCTTTTCTGAATTTTCGTATCGATCGGAAGAGCTTCTCTTGCCAAGCACTGCCGCAAATACTCGCCGGAACTAAGCTTAAGGAAAATGCTGAGCGAGTTATTGTTGAGTATTCTAGTCCCAATATTGCCAAGCCCTTTCATGTCGGACACCTGCGCGCAACACTGATCGGTAACTGTCTGGATCGAGTCTACCGCGCCCTGGGTTGGGAAACGATTAGCGTGAACCACCTTGGTGACTGGGGGACACAGTTTGGTTTTGTTTGGGCGGGATGCAAGCTTTGGGGAGCCCCTGAGCAAGCCAGCGTGGCAAGTCTCGTCGAACTCTATCGTAAAGCGACTGGGCTTAAAGCAGAGCAAGAGTCCGAGCAGCCAAGTGAAGAGGCGAAAAACTTTCCCGATGTAAACAAACTCGCTCGCGAGTACTTTATTGATTTAGAAGAAGGCAAAGAGTATGCGCGGGAGTTTTGGCAGGAATGCGTCGATGTGTCGCTTGAGTATCTTCGTGCAACGTACCAAAGACTGGGAGTGAGTTTTGATCACTACACCGGTGAATCTTTTTACTCTGATAAGCTCGCCGATGTTGAAGCAGATCTTGCCGCAAGTGAACTTTTAAAAGAATCCGAAGGTGCGCTCGGCGTAGACCTCGGGGAAAAATTAGGCTTTGCGCGTATCGCAACTCCCGACGGTCGTTCATTGTATCTTACTCGGGACCTTGCCACGGCGAAGTATCGTGCAGAGACATTTAATTTCGATCGAGCAATCTACGTCGTCGGCGCGCCCCAAACTCTTCACTTTCAGCAACTGATTGAAATTCTACGTCGATTGAATACCACGTATGCGGAGAAGTTAATTCACGTTGCGTTTGGCCATGTGATGGGGATGAAAACTCGAGGAGGCGGAAGCTTTATTGAATTAAATGAATTTCTCGATGAAGCCTACGAAAGAGCACTCCATGCCTACAACACTCAAGTAACAAAACGTCCGGAAGGCTTGGATGAAAAAGAGGTCGCGCGCAAAGTTGCCCTCGCTGCGATACTTTTTAGTAATTTGAGTCGCACCAATATAAAAGATGTGCATTTCTCCTGGGACAGTGCGCTTGAGTTTCAGGGCGATAGCGGACCGTACCTCTTATACGCCTATGCTCGAATTAACGGCATCCGCGAGAAAGCGCTGGAAGCAGGAATCACACTCAATCATAATGCGGACTATTCCTTACTTACTGAAGACTCCGCGTTCGAACTCCTGCTCACCCTCACGGAATTTCCTGAGGCACTTGCCAAAACTGCCAAAGAAAACGAACCGAGCGTCCTTGCAAACTACTGCCTAGCGCTCTCAAAGACCTTATCCAAAGCCTATCTCGACCTGAAGGTAATAGGACTCGATGATCCGGCGCTCGCAGAGGCTCGCTTGATGCTTTTTGAAGCAACCGCCGGAGTGTTGAAAACTAGTATTGAGTTGTTGGGCATTCAGACGCTGGAGCGAATGTAGTTCGAGATTTTTAGCTTTTTGAGATCTTCGCGATCGCCAGTTGAATTTCCTCCGGCACATACCCCAGGTAGCGTGTGGAACCAACTACCGTGATTGGCACGATTCCAGAAGCGGCCTGCTCAATTACTACTTTGTAATATCGGTACGCTTTTTCGCTTTTCTCTACATCAGCAAGCAGAAAGGCGACTCCCCTTTGCTCAAGCTCCGATTTGAGCGCTCGACAAACTGGACACCAAGG
>CAYGNZ010000154.1:0-690 GCA_964351345.1 uncultured Bdellovibrionales bacterium
GCAGGGATGCTGATTTTGCGCCTTCAGTCGATGGCGAAAAACTAACGGTCACCTCGGCGGTTTGGCCTGCGGCAAGGGTGAATGGTAACGAGTTTGTCGCAACAAAATCGCTTCCGTTTGCGCCAAAAATACCAAGCCCCGTCACTTGCACTTGAGTGGAGCCAACGTTTTCCAGTGTAAAACTCTGATCTGTTGCTGGTGTTCCGCCGAGTGTCGACGTGCCGAAGTCTAAACTATTCGGTGTTGCGGTAAGGCCTTCTAGGATTTCTTGATACTCAACTTCAAACGAAATACTAAGCGCCGTACCGGCGATTCCATTTCCTCCGGTCTCACTGTAAGGAGTTGCCGTGATAGTGTACTGACCCTCGGGAAGGTCCTGCCCAAGAAAGTCTCCGCTCATATCTCCAAACAAAGCGTATGGAGCAACACTTTCTGTTTGATTTTGCGACGAGGGTCCGGTCAGTGTCATCACGACGCTGCCTACGGTACTTGGATTGGTGATCGCCTGAATGTTAAAACTTGTGGCGTTCAGAGTGAACAAGTTAATGACATCCTGATCCGCAAGCGGCTGCACCACTACATCTTGGTCAGCATCAATAAGGTTTAGTCCGACGACCTCTATACCTGTTGACTGTGAGGTGCCTGTGCCGTTGAGTGCTACCTCGTCGGGTGAGCTTGCTGCGTCTGACT
>CAYGNZ010000154.1:700-4674 GCA_964351345.1 uncultured Bdellovibrionales bacterium
GATGGCCACGGTGTTCGAGGTAACCGCGCGAATTGCGAAGTCACCTGGATGTAAGCCATCAAAGCTGAGATTTCCGAGATTAAGCGTGGCAGTCCCCGTATTTTGCACGAAGAGTTCGACTTCAGCGAATCCTGGATTAACGATATCGATATCGCCAAAGTTAATTGCCGAGGTAGAGAGGGATACCACCGGCGCAGCAGTATCTACGCCTTCTCCTTGCAAGAGTGAGGTCACCGGTCCCGAAGGAAGACTCGTTCCCACGCTAAGTGTTGCAGGACGTGCTCCAACAGTTGAAGGGGAAAACTCAACATCAAACTGTGTGCTAGAGCCGGCTGCAATACTAAACGGAAGCGCAGGCCCGGAGTATGCATAGTCAGCGCCCCCCGCACCGAGAAAGTCTACTGAGGTAATCTCAAGAGAAGGCCCGCCACTTCCTCCCGATTGCGGAGAGGGCGTAAGGTTGCTGAAGGTTGACGCGTTGAACGTGACCGAATCGTACTTGAACAAAACAATCCGATCTATCGCATGACCCATCGAACGAGCGGAAACGTTTATCTGGTGTGTGCCTGCTGAGAAAAATTGTCGAATATCTTGAGGGTTGTTGTCGACTGTTCGCGTTTGCCATGACCAAGTATCGAGCTGGTTCTGATAGGCCTTCGTCCAGTTACCACCAAGGGGTTCTTCACCACTGACATCTTGTCCCGTGGGGAATTGTACCCAGGAGTCATTATGTTCCGTGAAGCTTGTTCCTTGGGCGATGCGAGTTCGCCACTGGAGTTGGTAATTGCCGGCAGTTTGGATTTCGAAAGTAAAAGTGAGTACACCGTTGCCGGGATTGTTAAAGAAATTCGATCCAGTCCATTCGAGGTACGAATCGCCGGTAAATCCGGCGATATCAGTTTTTTCAGTCCAGCCAGCGACCGGGGAATGATCTTCAATTTCAATAACTACCAGACCACCCTGTTCCTGATACGTTCCGCCTACCGTACTGCTCGAATTGTTCGCGACGGTGAATGTTTTAGAAGTGTTGCTGGAGATCGTTTGCTGTCCAAAATCATGCGTGGCGGGTGTGAGCGATGCGGTAGTATTTGAGGAATCAACAATCGTAAACGAGAGAGCGACTGCGGTGCCCGCCGTGCCTGAACCACCAGAGAGCGAAAAAGGGGTGGCGGTAATCTGATGCGCACCATCTGCAAACATGAGCGCGAGGTAGTCTCCACTTTGATCACCTGCGAGTGCGTACGGGGCAACACTTTCTGTGCGAAAATTTGGATTTCCATCGAGGGCAAAAACAACACTACCGACATTGCCACTAGTTGTTGCCCGCACATTGAGTTTGTTTGTGGGCAAGGAGCTGCGATCAATAACGAGTCCGTCACTGAGCACCGCGATATCCAAATCCGTTTCTGCATCCACTAGAATCAGGCTGTCGACTGAGCCTTGAGCGAGAGCGGACGAAGGAGCAGTGAGTAAAAAACAGAATGCGAATGCTGCAAGCAGTACACATTTTCGAAGAAAGTGATTTGGAGTGAGAGAGGCTTGAGGAATCATGGTCGTTGAACTTCTTTGATGAAACCAGTCAGTTTTTAATTTTGCTATTTAAGAAGGAAGAAGTAATAGCATTTCCGCCGGAATAGTGCGTAATACAAACCACGTAATTTCGCAAAGGTTTGGGGGCAGTATTTTACCTTGAACAAGGTAGGTTTCCGGTAAAAGGCAAGCGGGATTAGACTTGAAACTGAAAAAAATTGTTAAATTTTACGTGCTAATTGTTGAGTGTATTCATCGGCAAAGCAAATCTTGGGGAACAATAAGCCTATAAAATTGCAGTTAAATCGACACCTTAGCATCGACACGCTGTGCCCCTTAATCTAGCGAAAAGACGGAGCGTTGCTATCGTTAGAAATTAGGTAAACACTAGCAACGCAGTACAAACATGCTATAGTCCGCTCGTCTGAGTGCTTAAATTTTATTACTCCTTTGAGAAGTATACGTAGCCATGAACTACAAAACCTTAACCCTAACTGCTTGCTTCCTTCTTGCTTCAGCGAGTTCGGTGCAAGCTGAAACACAAGTGCTAAATCTTCAAACAGCAAGTGTTCAATCAACTGCTTGCGGTGATTTCGCTCTTGAATCAGTGAGTCTCAACGCCACCCCCGCTACTGGTTCAGCGGCTGGATCTCTAAGCATTAATAACGAAGCTGGCCAGGCAGTTGCTGCGCGTAAGTTTGATGCTGGTCAAGCCGGTAGTCTGAGCGTGAAAGTCCAAGCCCTCGGAGAGGAGAAGGTAGAGGACCTTGCTCTTCAGATCATCCAGCGTGGTGAAGATGGCGAGCTTCTCGTGCTTGAGACAGCTCAAGCCAACGCGGCTGGAGAAGCAGTTTTCTCATCTGCTCTTCCTGCAGGCGAGTATCAAGTAGCCCTTAGCTGTGGAACTGCTGTTGCCGGTGGAATCCTTGGCTCAAGTGCTGCTGGAATCACTGCACTCGGAGCGACTGGAATTACTGCTCTCGCAGTGGGCTCAACCACCGGTGGTGGAAGTGGCTCATCTGTTGAAGCAAACACTGCGGGTAACAATCCCCGAGTTGATGACGAGCCGCAAGGTCTTAACCTACCTTTCGCCTCTGATAAGTAAGAGTTACGCCGCGTTGTTTTCCTCGAGCCTTTAGGGCGAGGAAAACGGCTTTACGGAAACTTGAGAAACCCGGCCACGCTTGTGAGCCGGGTTTTTTTGTGCCGAAATCTTACCCTTTGTTCGCCGCGTATTTATACTTCAGGACCTTAGGGTCTAGGCGCGTCTCCAGTTACACTCACATTCGCCAGGTCGAAACGACTGAGTGCCGCTGGTGATAATGAAAATGAATCTCGCACAATGATGTACTCAGTAGAGATCCTCGTCTCCTCTGATTCTTCACCCCAATACGAACTCAGCGGCTGCCAGGCCGTTGGGTCAGATTGAAGCTTGGTAAATGGCGAGGGGAGAATCTGAAAGCGCGGGTCGTCTTCTGCTTCGGCAAGTTGTCTCTTCGTTGGTAGGGGGATGATGTCTACTAAGCCATACGTGAGTTTTCGTAAGACTCGTTCATCGGAAGGAAAATAGCGCAGCAAAACTTTGGCGTTTCGGTGCGGTTTGAGTTCATACAACTCTGGGACCGCCCCGAGGACAATACCCTCCTTCGCTCTGTTCTCAATAACCTGAAACGCCCCAAGAAAAGAGAATTGAGTTCCGATGCCGTAGTGCTCACCGAAGCCTTCGATGACTTTGGAGTCTAAGATCGGAATTGACGCTATCATTTTAGAAAATTCACGATCGGGATGTTTCAGTTCAAAGCTTACCTGTAGACCGGAATGAGCGCTCCGTACTGGAAGGATGTTCGAAAGATCAATTCCATCGCTGGTCGTGGCACCTCGCTTTAGATACGCGATGCTTGCCTGGACATCGTTTGCTTGCAAGGCTCTACCACCGTTCATTTGGAGATTTTCTGGAAGAGTAAAGATCCAGACCTTTCCCTCCTCACGAATCTGAAAACCGTTTGCCGCGCCGAGACTAACCGTGCCTTTCTCGGTGAATTTCATCAATCCAATCGCACTCGTTTCAAAAAGAATACGATGAACTGGTTCGAGAGATTTGAAATGACTCAGGCGGTCAATCGGATAAGGAATGGCCAAGCTCACTTTAGGCTCATCCGCGCGAGCTGAATGGGTGAAAAGTAGAAGGAGTGTGACTCCAGCTATCCAACGAGCCTTTTTCTGTTGCTTACGGAACCACTTTCTCACCGTAGACCTCCAAGAGCAGGGCGAAACGATTCTTAAAGCTACTGTCTCTCCCTTGACTATCGATGCGAATTTTTACGTATCGCTCACCGTTTTGAGGTGCACTTAATACAAGGGTCTCCTTTTTATCGACCGTGAAACTTTCGATTGGTTCTGCAAGCTGAAAAATCTCGAACTGCTCGTTGTCAGCACTGGTGCGA
>CAYGNZ010000154.1:4684-7819 GCA_964351345.1 uncultured Bdellovibrionales bacterium
TATCATTTCTTTCTAGACGTCGGGAGGCGTTCCGAATGACGACCAATCTTGGCGAAAATCCCGGTGGGACGAAGTAGCCAATGCTTGTATTCAGCCGATTAAGCTGCACGACTTTTTCGCTTTGATCTATTTGCCACTCAGAGAGCATCGTCTCGCGCGGGAGGATGTCCTTGTCGATATGAGCTTTGAGCACCGGTATGCGCTGCATATCTGCGCGGCGTTTTAGAAACTCTGCCCAATCGCGATTGTTCTCTCGGGAGTAAATCAAGGCAAATACGCGATCAAGCTGTTTCCGTAAGCCGTCGTGACGGCTTACGATCGGGAGATGATCCGTGGTGCGAATATGCTTTGGAAGGGAGTCGAGAAACGAGGGAGTCTCATTGAGTTTCTGTTCAAGTTCCGAGAAGGCTTGTGTGAGCGCCTCAGCAAACACGTGCTCCCAAGTCTCAAAGTCCTTTGCCCGTTGCTTGGAAAAATAAAGGACCCAGTTGATAACGTCGGGATAGTGTCGCGGGATTGCGAGCGCAAGATCGTTCTCTGTCTGGACAAGTCGAAAAAAGAACGTTTGTTGTTCCTCTGAAAAGATTGGATTTAGTCGCTCGACTTCGCGCAGCAACACAAGAGCTTTGTCTTTCTCTCCTAGTCGCCGATTCGTAATCGCCGCGAGGTAAAGGTTCGCACTGTTAAAGGGATCAAGAGTCTGTGCCCAAGCAAGTCGTAGTTCTGCGAGCTCCTTTGGGGTGGCAAGAGAGTTACGGAATGCCGCTCGGCTCAAATCGAGTGCTGAGGGTGTATGCATACATTGCGATTCGGAGGAGAGCGCGGCAGCGGTTTTAGCCCACTGTATATGGAGACTACTATTCGCTGGTGAGCGTAGGATTGCTTGTTGGAAATGAAGGAGCGACTCACAAACCAAGGAGTCCGACGAAGTATCTGATACGCGACTGAGCTGTTCACGAAGCGTAGCTCGATAAAAGTGTGAATCAGGAAATTGGTCGTTGAGGTGATCAGCCTCTGCGATAAGCATCTCTAAGCGTTCTTGCTTGCTTAATTGTTCAGCATTCTGATCCACTGAGGAAAGAGTTGATGATTGTGCTGATAGAGAGAGACGATGGAGGAGGGCAGTGAGACTGAAATAAAGTCCGATAACGGCAAAAATACCGCAGGTGAGGGCAAGGAAAGTTCGGTTGTAGAGGAAACGCGCCATAGGATCTTCTTAATCACTATTGGAAAAATTCGCAAATTCTGTAGACTTAGCTCGATGTACCTTTGGTACGTGTGCGTATTGATGCGGGGTGCTCTTAACTCCTCCTTGTTTAAAGCGTTTGGGTTTAAAGCGTTTGGGCTTTCGATCGGTGGTGGGGCGAGAGCTCGCACACTAATTACTCTGTGGCATTTCAAAGAAGAAGAGGTGGCTTCCAAGGTGAATAAAGAGGATAACATCGACTCCCCGCTCTACGCTGATTCACCGCCGTGGTATTCCAAACTCACGACGTGGGCAGTAGTCGTACTTATCCCAATATTCGGAATGTTTCGTGGTGGGCGATCCAATGCGTCGCAAGAATTCGTTCAGACGGTGATATTTCTCCTCCTTGCCGCGATAAGCGTCAGCCTTATTCGCGGGGGTCGTGAGTCGTTTCTTGAACGAATGCAACTTCCCGGTGTGCGAGTAGTTATGTATTGCGGCGCATCGTTTTTACTTTTGTTGCTCTTGCAGATAGTGCCCCTGCCGTATTTCCTGCTTAATATAATCTCGGTCCAATCAAGCGCGCTCTACCAACACGCACCGACTTCGTTTGGACACATATCGATTGATCTGAGCCAAACCATTCAACAAATGTTTTGGTTTCTCGCGCTGCTGGTGCTTTCGGTGTGGTTTTTACAGCTCCCTCGCAGTGTGTTCCGATCTGCAAATTTTCACCAACGCAGTTCGCAATCGAAGAAGCGAATACGAGTAGTCGTGCTCGAATTGGATTACGTTTGTTTTTTCCTTTCACGTTCGCTTGTGTGGGCGGGAGTCGTGTTTGCGATTTTTTCCCTGCTCCATCAAATTTTGAGTATTGAATCATTGTTTGGAATGTCGACGATACAAGGCGCGGGTCGCCGTGCCCACGTGCCCTTTGCAAATCCGAATCATTTAGCAGTGTTCATTGAAGCGAGTTTGTTTTTCGCGCTTAGTATATTTCTCTTCACTCTCGAAGAGTCGAATCCTCAACAGTCGAGTGAGCCGCTCCCCATCGTCAAAAAAATTTGGCAGAAGTTGCTCATGTGGAAATATGGCTTTGCCGCATTGTTTCTATTTGTAACTCTCGTCGCCACGGTTTCACGGGTGGGCATTGTCTTAGTATTCATGGGCCTTGGCGCTTTTTTTGTACTTGTCCTTCACGAACGTCGAGATTCGATTCTCCCGCGCAGTATGTCAGTACAACGCTCGGGCAAAAGAGCAGTGTTTACTGAAGCTCGGGTGATTGCGCTGATGAAGTTGGGCATCGTGTTGGTTTTTGTGGTGGCGGCGCTGATTGCATTTCTTGGTGATAGCGGAAGTGAGGTCGTTGCAGACCGCTTTGGAGCAGGGGTCACCGAGGGGATAGATGTGATTCG
This sequence comes from uncultured Bdellovibrionales bacterium, assembly GCA_964351345.1. Taxonomy (GTDB): domain Bacteria; phylum Bdellovibrionota_C; class UBA2361; order SZUA-149; family SZUA-149; genus SZUA-149. Next base: position 7,286 of record CAYGNZ010000154.1, read on the forward strand.
ACGAGAGCTATTCTCGATTAGTCTTAGTGCGGTGCCGACTTATTTTCTTTTTGGAGCAGGATTAGGGTGCTGGCATTTTGCGGTCTCGCCGTTTACCACAGAAAAGCTCGCTGGAATCAATCTTGACTACGCTCACAATGATTTATTGCAACTCTTAGTAGAGACGGGAGTTTTCGGCTTCTCAATTGCGCTGGTGGTAATTGGAGTGGTGATTCGATTCTTTGTCGGTGCATGGCGTCGGAGCGTACTTTATGTCGAGCGGGTACATTTGCTTGGTGCGCTTCTCGCCGTTGGCCTGCCCCTGCTTCATAGTCTAATCGACTTTCCCTTCCATATTCCCGTGCTGGCATTGAGCTGGGTGATAGCACTTGTGATTTTGCTGCGTCGTATTGAAGGCTGCGCCTAATTTCGCTCTAGCGCTCTAGTTCTTTCAGTATCGCGGCGTTGACCTTTCTGACGTCGTATTTCTCTACCGCGATACGTCGACTTTCGGCACCCATTTGCACTCTTAACTGCGGGTTATCCACCAGGGAG
>CAYGNZ010000155.1:0-4841 GCA_964351345.1 uncultured Bdellovibrionales bacterium
GCATTTCTCCCTTTGGTGCTCCTGTTTCACACGCTGGCTCCTAAGGCTGCGAGAAATACGATACTGCTATTCTCTAGTCTTGTTTTCTATGCCTGGGGAGAGGGGTTTTTCGTGTTCGCCTTACTTGCCTCGGTGGGATTGAACTACCTCTGTGGCTTAGTGCTTGAAAAAGCATTGAAGTGGCAAAAGGCAGTGCTATTTTTTGGAGTCTTCTGCAATCTCCTACTCTTGTTCGTCTATAAATATCTTGGATTTTTCGCTTCTGTAATCGCTAGCGTCAGTGTGTTTTTTGATGGGCAATTTTTCGGCGGAGCGAGAGATTCCTTCACTGAGTTTGCGCTTCCAATTGGAATTTCGTTTTTCACCTTTCAAGCGCTTTCATACCTAGTCGATGTGTATCGTGGCGACGCTGCGGCAGAAAAAAACCCTGTACGACTTGCTCTCTATATTTCACTCTTTCCACAACTAATCGCAGGCCCCATCGTCCGGTACACAAGTATCGCAAAGGAACTACAAACTCGCCGATTAGACCCACGCAGCATGCATGAAGGCATCTGTCGTTTTGTTCAAGGACTAGGCAAGAAGGTGCTTCTGGCTGATCCGTTGGCACTACTAGCAGATACCGCCTTTTCTCTTCCTGCGGATGAAAGAACGGTTGGTGTGGCCTGGCTTGGTATTTGTGCTTACTCACTACAAATTTATTTAGATTTCTCAGGGTACTCCGATATGGCGATTGGGCTAGGCCGTATGCTTGGCTTCCATTTTCTTGAGAACTTCAATTTTCCTTATGTTGCGACCTCGATGAAGGAGTTTTGGAGGCGCTGGCATATCTCTCTTTCTACCTGGTTTCGTGACTATCTTTATTTTCCGCTTGGAGGGAACCGAAAAGGACGTTTGAGAACCGCGTTCAATTTATGTTTGGTCTTTCTTCTCTGCGGACTGTGGCATGGCGCGTCTTGGAGCTTTATTCTTTGGGGTTTAGCACACGGAGGGATGCTCGCTCTAGAGCGTTTGCCATGGTTTAAAGATAGAAGAAACTCAAGCGTTCTACCGCATTTCTACGTTCTTAGTTTTGTCTTGTTTTCTTGGGTCTTATTTAGAGCGAATGATTTACCTGCCGCGGTAGACTACTACTCCTCTCTGTTGGGGATACAGGACAGTAGCCAGGCGATACAGTTCGCTGGGGATCTACTTACAAGAAAAAATCTAATCGTTTTCGCACTAGCCACACTCGCGTCCTTCTGGCCGTTTTTCAGCAATCAACTGCCGAAACAATTCGTTTTTCAGCCGGCCTCTCCTCGACCAGCAGCCTATGCCTTGAGCCTACTTCACCTACCAGTGTTGTTTGTGTGCTTTTTAGAAATTGCAGCGGGTAGCTATAGTCCATTTATTTATTTTAGATTTTAAGGCCCGATGATTCGAGAAATAGCGTTTATTGTATTGTTTGTTCTCTGTCTTAGTTTGCCAGGCCTTGGGATGGTTTTTGCTACCTTGGAGGAGACTCCCCAAGGAGATGCCCTTCAGCTTACGGAAAATAGAACCAAAGCAAGCATGCCTGAGAGTTCCCTGCTTCGGCATCGACCCAAAAAATTTTTTAAGCAGTTCTCAAACTATTTCTCTGATCGAGTCGGTTTTCGTGATCAAATGCTGCTCGCCCATACCCAGCTCTACCAAAGTCTCTTTAAAGAAACCGGCGTGGGAAAAGTGCTTTTAGGAACGCAGGATTGGTTATTTTATAACGATCAGGATGTTCGAGCATCATACCAAATTCCTGATGCCGCTTGGGAACAAAAAATTAAGGTATGGGAAAAAATACTAAAGCGGAAAACAGAATTTGTAGCGAATTTTGATGCTGAGTATCATTTGCTAATAGCTCCCAACAAACACAGTGTCTATCCTGAATATCTTCCGAATGCTCTCTTTAAGCGTGCTGCTCCAACAAAGCGCGAATTGCTTGTCAAATCGCTACGAGACGCCTCCTATCCCCTAACTGATTTTACGAACGCACTTGAGCAGGCAAAAGATAAGCGCCAAGTATATTTTAAAACCGATACCCACTGGAATGATTTCGGTGCAATGACCGCAGTGCGCTTAGCCCTAAAGAACGCGAAGAGGAGTCCTGAGCAGCACGCACCGACTGAATTCTCATCAAAGGAATTTCGCGGCGACCTCGCTCTAATTTGGGGCAGAGAGGATAGCATCGAAGTCGCAGCTTTCCGGGTATCAATGCCTGCCTGTGCAAGTAATTCCACAAGCGAAGAATTCGTGTTTACCAAGAAGAGGCTGAGTGTAGAGCATTTTAGTTGCGCTCAGAACGAAGAGCGAGTGTTACTGTTTGCAGATTCCTTTGGCGTTGCTTTCAAGCGGCAATTGGCGCCGCTTGTGGGTTCACTCTATGTGGCAGAACAGCGTCCAAGCTATTATGAATTCAATTTTTTGGTGCAGGAACTCAATCCAACGCTAGTCCTAGAACTCGTTGCGGAACGGCTTTTGGCCCACACACCTGCGAAAGGAAGGCCTTTGGGAACGCGCAAGCAAAGTAAGCTTTGAAGATTAAGACCAGGGGGTAGCGGTCTTGTGATTCAATTTGACACAGATCACTCAGAAAGGAACTTGAGTGATCCATCGTCCAGTCTTTGAGTCGCTTAGCGTTGCGCCAGAGAAGTTTTTTGAGGCTCTTTCTATCCGCTGCAACATCTCAACAAACACCACACCAATCCAATCGACTCTTTGTCTGCGTGCTTCGCCTGCTCTATGGTTAAAATTCCCCATCAATTTGTCCATCGGAGCTTGTCAGCAGAAAGTTCTGTCCTTACGTACGTAAAAACACACACATCGAGTGTGATGGATCCGTGCTCCAGTATCTGTCGTACATGCGAAAAAGCTTGTATTTCTTGGGCCTTCCAATAGCTTTGAGGGGCTGAGCCGATTGACCTAAAGATCTTGTAAAATCTTAAGTTTTCTTCATACTATGGCGATGATAATTCTTGTTTAAGTGTGTAATTATTAGAGGAATTGAAATGAAAACTCTCTCACTTGTGATCGCTACGGGATTGCTCGCAGCATCTGTTTCAGCATGCACTCCGAAAACAGCTGGTCAGGATTCCGCCTACCTCAATGCTAATCGAGGAGCCGAAGGCGCTCAAATTACTAGAGACGAAGCTGCGCAATACAGACGGCAGCAAGCTCTCTCGGCAGATGAAGTTCGTTTAGAGAACATGAAGCGTCGTCAAAATACGGATTCTGTCCGAGAAGGTGCGTCTGCTACGAGAAGTGCGGTTAGTGCAATTGAAAGCGTGAAAAGCCTTTTCGGTTTTTAATTTTTCGAAAGGGGGAAATAAATGAAACTTTTAATTTGTACGCTGTTGCTAGCGGCAACTTGTTTTTCTTTGGGATGTTCGAGTTACTACCCTACGAATGAAATCCCGCCAAAGAATACCCATGTAGCCAAAGAAGATCCGAATCTACCTCCGGAAGACTTGCGTTCCGTGGTCAGACAGGACGGGTGGTATTATAGTGGAGGCTACTATTATCCTAGTCGCGACTATTACGATCGGTATTATGACTATTATCATCGTGACTAGGCTTTATCCTTTGTGGCAAGTCTGAAAGCTCAGATCGTAGCCCCAAAGGCGTTTGGCCAAAAAAAGGGAAGCCTCGCTTCCCTTTTTTTTTGTCAGACCATGCAAGGCATTTGCGTATTGAGACGCTATCAAGAAACTACTTCCCCGAGACTTCCCAAACACTCTATCGTAAAAGATTCTATCTCGGTGCGAACGGCTCATCGTAGAGGTCTAATAAATTGCTCCAGCATTCCGCTGAACGATTCAAGTCAGATCTGAGATTCGTTCTAGCCTGTCTCGTATTCATTTGCTTAGTGTGTGCCTGCATCGCATTAGTCGGGCCCCGCACCTTTCCCTTTGAGCTGACAACGCACTTTCCGGCACAATACTTAGGTAGCAGTCTCGTTTCGGCGCTTGCGTTTTTTCTTCTAAGGAATTGGAAGTTGCTTGCACTCGCCCTGGGTTGCATCGTGATCAGCCTCTTGTTGCTACTGCCATCTTTAAGAAGTAATGACACAAAACCTCTGACCACTACGACGAGCTCTGAGTTTTCTGTACTTCTGAGCAATGTTCAAACGTCAAATCAACGCTTTAATGAGACGATTGATACGTTGCTCCTTCCAGGTGCTGACATTCTAGTGCTTCTTGAAATTGACGATCTTTGGAGCGGACATTTATCGCGTTTGGATTCCCAGTATCCTTATCGAGAGCGAGTTTCGCGTGAGGATAACTTTGGTATAGCCGTTTTTTCTAAATTTCCGTTGCAAGATTCACGCAGCGCCCCCTTGGGAGCCGAACAGCCACCCTCCATAATTTCAAATGTTTTATTCGATCGCTTCCAGCTCAATTTAATCGCCACTCACCCAGTCCCTCCGATGTCCACTGAAATGTTTAAACTACGAAATGAACAATTAGAGGATGTCGGCAAAGTTTCATCGAGGATGGGGCGAAGAACGTTGGTTGTTGGCGATTTAAATACATCTTCTTGGTCTCCTTACTTCCGTGATCTGCTGCGCACTTCCAGACTGGAGGACTCACGTCAAGGCAGAGGTATTTATCCCACCTGGCCACGGCATGTTCCTTTCCTGTACATTCCAATCGACCACTGCTTAGCGAGTAGCGATCTGAGAACTACTAGTGTCTCCACAATCGCCATTCCAGGATCCGACCACCTAGCTCTACTCGTACATTTTGATTTGAGCGAGATTTAGTCTTCGGCATATCGCCTAAGAAATGGTTGCGTGATTACCTAAAAACCCCGTCATCCCAGCCCTTTAG
>CAYGNZ010000155.1:4851-7712 GCA_964351345.1 uncultured Bdellovibrionales bacterium
AAACAGCGCCCCAGTTATTACGAGTTCAATTTTTTGGTTCAAGAGCTCAAACCCACCCTAGTCTTAGAACTCGTTGCAGAACGGCTACTCTCGCATACCGCAGTAAAGGGTACTCCTCTGGGACAGCGGAAACGGTCTCCCTAAAAACCTCATCATCCCAACTCCTTAGCGCCGCCGATATCGCAAACCTCACCATTTTCGCTCGAATCGTCATAAAATCTGAGTTACTGTCCGCTCTTTCAAAATATGGGTGAGTTTACGTGGATTTGCATCTCCGCCGAGGGAAAACTTCGTCCGAGATGCTGACCTCCAAAAGGTTTTAGTTCTATTTACGGCATGTCTTTGAGTCGAAGGTCTCTCTCATGAGTCAACAGTATGGCTTCTGAGAGAGACTTTCGAATCCCCCCCCAAAAAAAAATTTAACAGAAAGAAAATGACATGCCCCCCGAACGACACTTTCAGTTTGAGCGTAGGGTCACACCTACCCTCAAGAAGGAAATCGCTGCGATCGAACGCGAGTTTGTCGCTAACCCAGCGACGACCTTGAACTGGTTCATCGAGGCACACAGGCGCAAACAGTTCCCTTGGAGCTTCGTTGCACAGACCCTCTTGGACTGGCTCAAGCGCAGTCCCGAGGCAATTGTCCCCACCATTGAGTGGGCTGACGCCCGATACGCTCGCATGGAAACCCAAGGGCGCACTTTGGGCACCTCGTGGGTGATGCAGTTTGCAGCCAGAGTCCGTTCAAACGCCAGCAAGAGTCTCGTTAACAATGTCCGCGCCAATTTCAAGGCAGACTTCAACGGGACGCTTGAACTTCTCGCCACCTTGGTCATGAGGACCACCTGGAGTCGTGAAGATGTCGTGAAGTTCGTGGTCCGATGTGCCGAGGATGGTACCATTGATAACCCACGACTTCGCGGCTGGTGTATCGAACACACCAAAGTTCGTCGACGTGTAGACGTAGAAAATGGTGTTTACAATCTGGCTGAGGAAATTATGAAGTGGCTCAACAAGGATGAAAAATGAGCAATTACGTTCAGGCGGTGCTACAGAGTTGGGGGGTTATTTAGGTTTATTCCTAAGGCTGATGGAGGTCAGCGCTCCCCTCTTTTCATTCCAGCGCATTCTCAGATATCATCATGCAGAGTATCGGATTGATGGTCCGCCGAATACATGAGTATGTGTATCCGTAAACTGCCTTCGCCATGAAATTATTCACACGAATCCTCTTCGCTCTTTTCACACTCGCAGTGGCCTCTTCCACACTCGCAGATTCTCTCCCCGCACAGTACGGTAAATGGATAACGTATTCCAAAAACACTGCATTGCAATTCCCCGATTTTAAGCTCAATTTTTTAGGTAAGACGATGGGCGGAACGTTCCCCGGAACCGCTCGTCCTATGGGCGATGTTTTTCATTTTGAGATAGGCAACGTCAATGAGCAGACTCAGGTAAAGTGGAGTTCAGGAACTGGTGATATTGCTCCAAGTTCTTTTGTCATGGGGGGAAAAGAGTTCATACTTGAAATGCTTTCTTCATCAGCCCTAGAGACGCGAATGCGAAAGGATGATCAGATAATTGTTTGGCCAAAATCGCAGTGGCTTGCACAGACTGAAAAGCTGAGAACCGAGAGGAATGAGAAACTCAAGTAAATCGACTTATTTTCTCATTTTAGAAAAATCAATGAAACCTAAGCATCTAGTTATCTTATTTACTTTTGTTCTCTTACTCAGAGTCGTTCCCTCCTCAGAAGCAACCGTCGAGCCATCTCTTGAGAACATGGTGAAGTGGTCAGATGCGATCGTCGTCGCAACAATTAGCGCTGTCGATAACCCTGGGGCATCAAATAGGGTTATTACTGCGAGAACTATTACAGTGTTAAAAGGAAAGGGAGATTCCAGTCTCAAAGAACACTTCGATTTTCATTATCGCTCGGATGTTCAATTTAACTTTGACTTTGCAAAATACGCCCAGCAAAAAACCGAGCAGATACTTTTTTTAAAGAGATTCTCTCCCTCCACAACCAATGAATACCAACTCACCGACCCATGGTTTGGCGTGAAACCAGCAAGCACGGACTTAATTGATTCGATAGAAAAAATTCTTATCAACGGTTCTTAGCTTACGCGAAAGTCCTATGAAACAAGCTCTACAACTTTTCACTTTTTTCAGTCTCTGCCTTGGCCTTAGCTTGAGTTCCTCTCAAGCCCAAGTTTCAGCTCAAAGTGGTAAGCTAAAACCAGAAAAATTATGTGTCACTGATTCCGATTGTATTGCCGGTCCCGAAGTGACTTCCTGCTTTCGGTATTGTCAGGGCCTCGCTTGCAGTAAAGAGTCTGTAAAAGAGTGCCCAGTTTTTTCGAGGAGATATCGAAATTTCCCTGATTGTGTCACTTCTATGCCTTGCAAAAAGCCGACGCGGCTTGAATGCCTAAACCGTCAATGCCGGAGTAGCAAAAGCTAAAAAGAGTCCAACGCCATGAAGCTACAAGAACCCCAAACAGAGGTAGAATTCGAATCCTATTATGACCTTCGTTGGCGCATTCTTCGAGAGCCGCTGGGACTTCCGCGGGGTTCCGAAAAGGACCACCTTGAGGATCAAAGTTTTCATTTGTCGGCGCAAACTGAAGAGGGGAAAATCGTCGGGGTCGCGAAGTTTAAACCCTCAACGCCAAAAATCGTTCAGATTTCGCATATCGCCGTTGAAGACTCTATGCAGGGCAAGGGCGTTGGAAAAATGCTCATTGCCGCGCTTGAGAAAGAAGCGAGGCAACGAGGATGCACAGAAACATTTTTAACCGCACGAATATACTCATCACAATATAAATTTCGGCCTTTGGCCGAAACGAAAAAGAGAT
>CAYGNZ010000156.1:0-1683 GCA_964351345.1 uncultured Bdellovibrionales bacterium
TAAGCATTTCGGGTATCCCACGCTCATCAAGCAGTCGCTTCACCTTCCGCTGATCGCCGTCGGCAAGCAGCAAACGATCCCCAAGTCGCCGCTCTCGCACCAAGAGAGAGGTCGGTGGAATACTACCCCAATCAAAATACGCTTTCGCCATAGAATGAGGATTGCCGTCTGCGGGAGCAATGGAAGTAGTTTGAGGGTTCGCACGCGAATCCACTACTCGCGCCTCGATACTGATCGCACTACCATCATCGTACTGTCGGACGACAATACCAGGAACATCAAGCCTGCTCGGTTCCATCTTTTGGTCGAGAGCGTTGGCTTTGGTGTGGAATTCTGCAATCACACCGTGTTCTCTAGGTGTGGTGCAATGAAATTCAAGAAAGCCCTGTTCCGAGAAAACATACTGTAGAGAATCAGATACTTGAAACTCTTTCGGACTCCCTCGATAGTTCTCAATTTGGTAAGAGATCTCTCGAAGCACGTCATGCGATAGGTCTGTTGCAGAGCTGCCTAATTGTTCTTCAGCGATAAGCAGCAGAATGCGCCAGCGAAGTCCTGCCGGCACTTGGCCGATGAAATGCAATGAATGCGCCTCGTCCTGATTATCAACAAGGGTAATTGCCTCCTTCCAAAGATACTCCTCATCTCGTCCAACTCGTTCCGCAACTCGGTTCACACTCGAGAGCGTATCGCCCCTAAAACTAGTCTCAAGAGAAGGAATGAGTTTGCCACGAACCACATTGCTTAGTTCGTCAGCGGCACAACCTTTAGGGATGTAGTTTAGTTGTTTATCTGCGACATACTGGTCGATAGATTTTTGCGGAACGAGCAAAAGGGGACGAATGATTTTACGCCGTTCATCCTCCATTCGAAGCACTTGAAACTCGGACACTACTTCACTATCGAGGAGCTGACGAAAAAGAAGTTCAGCGTTGTCTTTTGGAGATTGAGCAGTAACTCCGAAATCGGCGTTTTTGATTTTGCTGAGGGCATCAAAGCGCGCAAGAAGCACGGTGTTACGCGCTATCTCACTTGAAGCATTTTCAACACCTTCAGCGTCCTCAAGAATGGCTTCAAAACCATATTTTTGGCAGAGAGAGTTAAAAAATTTGCGTTCAAACTCGCGAGAAGACCCCGCGTAGACCACGATCACATGAAGACCGTAGTTCGAACGAAGAGAATACAGTATGTGCAGCAACGCATGACTGCTCTCGTCAACTCCAGCGAGCACAATAAGTCTCAGTGCATCTCGAGTCGGCTCTAACTTTAGTCGCTGAGCGAATTCAACAATGCCTCGCTCTACTACTACATCGATACTTGCGGTTGCCTTGGATTTTTCTACCACAAAAATTATTCCCTACAGGCAGATGTTAGACTTGCGTCTTCTTCGGCGACCCTCAGTCGCTGAGAGCGCGTACATGGGACGTACAAGCGAAGAGAAATCCCTAGTTTTTTAGCATATAAATCAAGAAAATCAACGCATCCGGGATCGTGGAGGTCTGGGCGTTGTGCTCAAAAAATCATTGATTTCAAGCGCTTAGAAAGAATCGGGCTTCATCTGTTGCCACAAAAGCATGCCAGCGAGGGTGAGCTGAAGAAAAATCACCAGGCCGAAGAACAGATTTTGGTGCAAGCGACTCTCTTGCAGATGTTCTTGGTGAGCCTGATCTTTACGCAAGAAAT
>CAYGNZ010000156.1:1693-7682 GCA_964351345.1 uncultured Bdellovibrionales bacterium
GTTGGCTAAAGAGGTTTTTTTCCAGCGTATCGAGGCGCTTTTCAATTGTTCTCGCGGTGGAACGTATCGAATTTCCCACCCGTTCCAATTTCTCGTTAAACCGGGCCTCGATTTTCTCGAGCGTGACGGCCTCATTTTGAAAAAGGGTTGCGATCTTATCGCTGAACTGACGACTCAAAACGGCAGCCTCCTGTTTGTGTTTCAAAAATGACTCGTGGAATTTCTGAAGATGTGAATCAAGGCTTTCAATCGCCTTTTCCGTCTCACTACGGCTGTGATCATGACGTGTCAGCAGTTCATTAAAACGAGATGAGACACTCCGGCCATGTTCGAGTAAACGAAGGTCGAGCACCTCAAGACACTCGCGGACATCTCTTACTAGAGTTGCCGTTTCACTAGATGAAGTCGTTACCTGCCGAAGGGTGTTTTCAGTCCCGGCACGAAATCCGCGCTTCAATCTCAGCGAATGCATGCGCGACTTGTTTTGGTTCGCTACCGCGTGAGGTTGAGTCGACATCGACGGGTTATCTCCCGAATTGAAAAAGCATCTAGAGTGCTTGGACTAGTAAGGAACTGCGAGTTGTTAAGGCGGAAGGATAGCCTGAGGTGCAGTAATTTTCAATTCGCCGGCGGCAGTAGGCGAGAAAGGGTGAAAACTGCCCTAGAAACAGGAGAGAAACAGGCGGCAACAGTGTGTATTGTTGCCGCCAAATTGAGTGCTACTGAAGCTCTAAAACAAGTTTGCTCGACGTGCGACCCGTTTCGCCAGAGGAATTTTCAAACACTGCGATAGCGTGATTGATTCCCCCTTCAGCAAGAGAGTCTTGAAGTGTAACTGGAATGCTTGCGTTCCCCGCGGCGTCGGTGGACCCGCTAAACTCGCCGATCACTTGAATCACTTTATTCGCTTCGAAAGGATCGATATCGAACCCACCGTTAGGAACGCCGCTGAGGAAGAGACCACCTTCAACGAGCAGAAGTCTGTAATTCGTTGAGGCAGGCCCGGAGAGCACAATAGTCTGATTAGGATTTGTGACAATCTGTTGACTGAGGGCAGAACTGACAGTTTGAATTAGAGGTGCCACTGACTCTCCTGCACCGACAATACTTTGTGAGCCAGTGTCGCTGCCTGTGATGACGTAGAGAGAATTAGAATGCACACTACCGTCACTGAAGAACACAGTTACTTCGGCACCACTCATTTCAAGACCGGATAAGCTACCAGAGTGCGATGGACCAGGGTCGTTTGCGCCTTTAATGCTTGTTGGATCTGCATCCACCGAAGCGGTAAATGTCTCATTCAAATCGAAATCCGAGAAGACCGCATCGAGTACTTCGAAGCCATCATCGCGCGTTGCGAAGTATGCTGCTGAAGCAAATCCGGTCGCAGTTGCACCACTATCAGGAGTGAATGGCTTACCGACGGGATCTCCAGCAGTACCGAAGGGATCGCACATTTGGTCTGGTAACAACGCGGGACGTAAGTCGATTCTTACCCGTTCGATTTGCACGCCTCCAGTGGAGAGATTAGTAATCTGCAGTGAATCAGGAACATAGGTGCTACTGGTGTTGATGTTAAGACCGGGGTCAACAACCACCAAGGCTTTCGCATCAGTCCCGGTGCTCGGCTTTGGCGGGCCTGCGAGCAGTCGAAAATAGTCGAGCACTGCGACAAACGAACTCGCTGCTTCACCCGCACGGGTTGCAGCAATACCTATTCCGCTTCCTTGAGTGAAAAGTGTTCCGAGACCAGAAAAAATTGTCGCGTTCACACTTCCCATTGAGACGTAGTCTGCAGGGTCTTCCGAGTCTACGCGATAGAATGCTTCGATTGTCTCTGTCTCTGGGTCAATGCGTAGCGCAAGGTCGATATTCTGCGATGTTCCCAGGGCTAAGGGCGCAGCCGGCACCACATTTTCAGTGTGCGTTCCCGCGATCTCAGCATTAAATTGGATGCCACTTACTCCTGAACCGGTATCGCCAGAAACGACGAGACGGACAAAGTTATCTTCGTCAACGGCAAAGAACAGGCCAGCAGATTCAGCACCTTGTGGAGGAGCCGGAGGGCTTACGAAAGGATCAACGACTCTGGTAAATGCGGTGAACTCACCAACGCCATTCACGCTTCGAGCATCAATGCCGAGTTGCAGCGCATTGTCCTGATCATTTGCCGCACCTTTCATATCTCCCGTAGTTGGGTTGATACTACTGAATGCGCCCGCAGCACCTGCGTTAATTCGGTTTGAAATGAATCCACCACCGTTACTGCTTAATACTGTTCCGGTGAATCCAGTATTTCTAAGATTGCCGAGAAAGGCGTCTCCGGGATTATACTCAAATAGAAGCGGAGGAACTGTGCTTGAGCCATTGAGTGGATCGAGAATGAACTGATCATTTACGTCAAGTACGAGATCGTTATCATCATCGTCATCAAGAAGATCGCTGACAAAGTCTTTGTCAAAATCTGGTGGAAAACTTGCCGCGTTGAAAGGATCGGTATTGTTTAAAGCCTCATCAATGTCGGTGTAGTTGTCATTGTCATCATCGGGATCGATCGCATCAGGAATGCTATCTCCATCACTATCACCAACGGAACCACTTACATCCGGCTCAAGAATGGTAATCCTGTCACCGCCACTTCCAGACTCGCTTCCGAATTCCGCGACAAAAATCGTCCCATTGGAATGAACCCAGACATCAATTGGCCCGGCAAGCGCACTTGCGATAATTCGTTCTTCAACCACTGCGTTTCCGTCAGGTGAGAGGCGAAGACTTCGTACCTGATTGTTGGCGAATGTGCTTACGGTAATCAAATTCCCCAGCATTTGTCCCTGGAAAGCGCTAGAATTGTATTCCGCAAGACCATTAGTCGAGACACTACCTACGTACTCGTGGATGGGAGGAGTATAGGCCGCTTCTGGCGTAAGCGTTGGTGAATAAATACTTCCGTCACCATAAACGCATTTGCCTCGAGCGGGGTGTGGATGTCCTCCATACGCGCCCTGGGTTACGATAAATAGCTTATCGTTGAGTGTGCCAGGGTTGAGCGAGACCCCATTGGGGCAGCCGTCGGCGGGTCCAGGGGTGTTGCCAAGTCCATTGTTTCCTTCGTTGACGTTTACATAAAGCTTACCGTTGGTGTGCTTTAAAATATCGTACCCGTTTCTGTAGCCGTCGGCATAAACTTCGAAAACTCCGGCAAGCTCGCCATCACCCGTCACACTCGTAAGTGAAGAGGCGGCGCTTGCATCATAGGGCGCAGTGAAACTTGCGTTCAGATTCAGACGAAGAATCACGGCCGCGCCGTTTGACTCGGGAAGGTTGCTAAAAAATGTGCTCGGTGCCCCGTAGTTGGTGTTTCCGCCAACACTAAGATAGAGCCAACCGTCGTCATTAATCAGAATGCCATTAGGAGCGTGGTTCTCCCGAGAGCGAGCCAAACCGGTAACCAGATCGACTCGGTTACTTGGATTGTCATAGTCAGGACCGCTAAGTTTTGTCAGCACTCCGCCGTCAGTATCGATACAAAGTGCGGTGGAGCTTGTATTGAAACCAATTCGTGGATCGGAATGAGCGGTGTAGATCGTCCCGTCATCATCAACGAACAGCCCCGTAATTTGCCGTCCAGTCGCCGCAGGACAATTCCCTGGCGCAGTATCGTCGTTGAAGGTGGGCGAATTAAAAATTGTGGTAACGACCTCAACATTGGTGACGTTAAGATTCGCATCAAGAGTGAAGATATGAATCAGGCCATTCACCTGGCCAACATATAAACGACCGTCAGGACCGAGTTGCACCGTAGTTGGGTTTTCGAAATTCTGAGCACCCGAGGTTTGAGAATTTACAATGACCCGCTGAGTAAACTTAATTGGAAGTTCTCCGTTGACTGATACTTTCTGAACTTCAATCGCTGATATCTTGGCATCACCCATGCTCGGGATAAACGTCAGGTCAATGCTGCCGTCCGTTATCTGTATGGGGAACGTCTTGGTAACTGCCGTTAAGAAGCCAACCTCGGCGAGCACGTCAAAATTTGATAGAACGGTTTGTCCTTCAAGGGTGACATCAAACACCCGCATATTCTCCTGGGTATGGAATAGCTCGGCAAAATGGAGGGTAACGATGTAGTCGCCATTTTCAACCGTTTGAGTATAGGCAAAGCTTCCAAAGATTTCAGTTTGATAGAGGGTATCATCCTCGGTGTTTTCAATTGCTGAGGCGACCTCAAAGTCTTTTAGTTTTCCGAGGCTGGAGAGACCAGCGGTGGCCGACCATTCCCCACCTTGCGTATCGGTGTAAGGAAGTCCACCCGCGTTTACTCGAGCAATTGGGATGAGTTGCGGAGCAACATTTTCCTTCAAGTCGACCGAGATCGCAGACAGTTTTGCATTGTCCTTTCCGGCGATTCGACGGAATTCGACAGTGAGCTCTCCATCACTTACCGGTACTTCAAACACTTCCTGGATAGCCGTACCATTCCCGACTTCCGAGAAAATGTCATAATTCGGCAGCACTTTGTTGCCTTCGATGAAGACATCAAAAATTCTTTTACCGCTTGCCGTGTAATACAACTCCGCAAATAACAGAGTCACTCGGTAGGTCCCGTTACTTACATTTAGACGGTAATCGAAATTGCCGAAGAGCTATGATTGATAGAGCGTGTCGTCGATGGTATCGGCGATGGGGATTGCGTTTTGATACACCAACATTTTGCCCTGATTGATAAAGTCTCCTGTCGTTGCCTGCCAGGTCTTACCACTGCCATCGACAAACGTTGGGCCGCCCGCGTTGACTCGGGCAACGTTGGTGTAGGTGTCCATGGTTGGAGTTTCAACGCCTGTTCCTTGTAGAGGCACGAGGATTGTGCCGCTGTCAGCGTTGGATTGGATTTCAAGTGATGCGGATCGAGCACCAAGTGCAGTAGGACTGAAGGTAATCTCTACCTCAGCAGTACTCCCCACAGGAATCACGGATGGAAGAGCGGCGTGAACGAAGTCACTTGCGTTCGCGCCGACTACCGAAGCACTAGATACGACAATATCTACCGCACCAGTGTTTTGTAGAAACAGCGTCTCGACGCTACTCGGGCCCGCGATGTCCGTATCCATAAAAGAGAGCGGATTCGGAGTTGCGCTCAAGCTTGCGGTCGAACTCATTGTCGTTTTCTGCTCAATGATCAGGCCTGCGAGCTTCGCATTGTTTTTTACTTTGCGAAATTCCAAGTTCAGTTCGCCGTCTTGCACCGTGACGAGATACTCTTGGGTGAGGGCGTTGAGATAGCCAACTTCATTGAAAATATCGAAATTGCTCAGAACTGGCGTGCCCTCAATGTTGAGATTAAATAATCGCTTGTTTGGCTCAGTGAAGTACAGCTCTGCAAAAAGAAGCGTTACTCGATACTCCCCGTTCGGCACCGAAGTTTTGTAATCAAAATTTCCGTAGAGCTCAGATTGGAAGAGCGTATCGTCGAGAGTTCCGCCGATGGGAACGATGTTTTCATACTGGAGCATCTTTCCGGCTGAAACGAATTCCGCGTTTACCGGATTCCACGCCTTTCCATTGCCATCGACGTAGAGTGGTCCACCAACATTGAAACGATTCAGTTCGACATACTCTTCGCCTCCCGTCTCTGGCAGTACGATTGCGCTGATAGCAACAGTCGGATTATCGACGGCATCGGACTGCACTTGCAGGGAGGCAGATTTTGCGCCTTCAGTCGATGGTGAAAAACTAACGGTCACCTCCGCGGTTTCGCCCGCGGCAAGGGTGAACGGTAAAGAGTTTGTCGCAACAAAATCGCTTCCGTGAGCGCCAAAAACCCCAAGCCCAGTCACTTGCACTGGAGTGGAGCCAACGTTTTCCAGTGTAAAACTTTGATCCGCTGGGGGTGTTCCGCCGAGTGTTGATGTGCCGAAATCTAGACTATTCGGTGTCGCGGTAAGGCCTTCTAGGATTTCTTGATACTCAACTTCAAACGAAATACTAAGCG
>CAYGNZ010000157.1:0-5637 GCA_964351345.1 uncultured Bdellovibrionales bacterium
ACTCTGCTCCGTTTGGCGCTTTGAGCGGAACTGTTGCTGAGTATGATTTCGGCAGTGGTGGTTCTATCACATTGAAACGTGAAAGACCGCTTAGGACCGCGAGTGTCGTTCCCTAACAAGCCACGGGCATCTCACTCTTATATTTAGAAGAATGGGCTAGAAAGATAGAACGCGATCCTGGGGAAATTCCCAGGATCGCGCGTCAACCGTCAAGCGCTGGGATCAGACAGTCGAGTATTCGCAACTACTCCTCGCCCCATAGCACTTCTTCGTCTTCCTCACCCCACAGCCAGTGAAATTCCCACCGTTCGCCGTCGATCCCGTCGTCGACTTCATGGTAATCTGTGGTTTGGGCACGAGTGAGCACGGGGAAGTGCTGAAACGCCCACATCTCCCAGTCCTCCATCCGGGCTTGCTCAAGAGCAGGCCCGTGATCGATCTAGTCGCTGTAGTCCGTGTGAAGCTCGGGAAGAGCGGGGGCCGGCGGCTCGCCTTCAAGAAGACGACGGCGCTGATCCACAGTAAGGTTTCTGGGAATTCGTCCTCGCTTCTGAAGGTGCCGCAGCCGTTTTCGGGTCATGGGTCCAACGTTCAATTTCATCGCGATTCTCCAAGTGAGACAGGGGGTAGTGAACTCACTCCTGCTAAAATCGCAGCAGCGAGTTCACTATCCCCAGATGGAGAACCGCTAAACCAATGGAAAAACCATGCCTATCTATCTAGCGCCAGAGTAGGTCCACTCATACTCTGGCGTCAGAGTTCGTTCTAATAACTAAGAAAAAAATGAGTGAGAGCGATCTAGTGATGATTGGCAAGAGTTTTGACCTCATCATTAAACCTTGTGCAAATACTGACTAATTCGTGCGCTTTAAAGGTCGGTGGTTAAAAGGTGTGGTATGTTGGGAGCTTACCTGGCCCTGAGCTAAATGAGGCTCAGGGTGGGATTACGCCATTGGGTCATTGCTCTCACACCGAACTTAGGAGAGAACTAAGCGCCAAAGAGCACACGAGCAAACTGATACCCGGCATAGATTCTAACTCGCACTTTCTGCAAGTCACCGCTATGGAAGCAATTAAATCGTTAATCTCTCTTCTCCTAAGCTTAGCCAAAGAAACTTTGGTCGTTGCCAAAGACTTATTCATAATTCTCATTCCTGCAATTTTGATCGTAAAACTCTTGCAGGAAACCGGAGTAATTGCCTACCTCTCCCTGCTACTTGAACCGATGATGCAGATCTTTGGTCTTCCCGGAGAAACTGCAATCGTTTTTGCCACTGCGATGTTTGTCAATATTTACGGCGCAATTGCCGTATTCATGATGATCGCGGCGGATATTCCCTTCAGTGTTGCCCAGAGCACCGTGCTTTGGACAATGATTCTCATTTGCCACACCTTACCCGTGGAGCTCGCCTTGACTCATCGAGTAGGCGGGCATTTTCTTTTCTTGGGACCGCTTCGCTTCATTGGTGCATGTGTTTGTGGCGTCTTACTTCATCAACTCTACACGCTCACAGGAACTCTGGAGCACGTGGCCACTCTTCGCTGGTCAGAGCAGAAAGTAGAGCACAACCTCGTTGACTGGGCCTTCAATCAAGTCAACAATCTCGTAACGATTCTGATTGTGCTTTTTTGTCTGCTCACGATGATGCGATTTTTGAACTATATTAAGTTCACTCACCTCTTAGGAGTAGTTCTCAACCCTCTACTAAGGCTGATGGGCATTTCAAAAAAAGGAGCCTCCATCGCTGTGTTTGGACTTCTTGCAGGGATTACCTTTGGCAGTGGCTTGTTGTTGGCGGAAATAAACAAAAACGCAATTCCGCGACGTGACATCGTGTTAGTCCTCGCCTTTTTATCGCTCTGTCACGGGGTTATTGAGGACACCGCACTCGCGATGCTTTTGGGGGCAGATATCTCAGGATTGCTTTTTTTTCGACTATTTTTTGCAATCTTCGTGCTCGCTATCCTCTCAAGACTTCCGGTACTCAACCTGGACAGATTCAGCTCGACTCCCGCAGAAACAAATCCCCAAATCGCTTAAGACGTGCAACACTGATTCTCAAGAGGCCACTCTCGAGAAAGTGTGTTTGGCCGATTAATCGTTCTCTCTCTTGGAGCTACATTTGAGTCATGTTCAATAAGAAGTATGCCCCGGTAGGCTCGCGTCCAGGAACGCTTGTGATCGCAGAGGGTTCTGCGGAGCCTCAACTTTCTGTATTCCATTACAATCTCAATACCGTGGATGAGTTCTCGGTCAGTAATCAAGATCTACTTTCCGGTGCAGAGCAGTACAAGAAACTGATGGATTTTGTCGACGACAAGCAAACCGTGACTTGGCTTGATGTCCAAGGGCTAGGTCGCGAAGATGTTTTACGACGAATTGCCAAGATCTTTGACCTACACCCGCTCACCATTGCTGATGTGGTCAACGTTCCACAACGACCAAAGACAGACGCGCATGATGCCTACATCTTAAATATTGGAGCGATGGCCAAGTTCGATGACGATGGCGACGTTGAACTTGAACAACTTAGTGTGGTGTGGGGAAAGAATTTCGTTATCACCTTTCAAGAACGCTACGGCGATATTCTCGACCCGGTGCGTGAGCGCATTCGATTAGGAAAAGGTCCAATACGCAAGAGCGAAAGCGATTACCTAGCCTACGCGATAATTGACACAACGGTTGACGCCTTTTTCCCTATTTTTGAACAGATTGGCGAACGACTTGAACTGCTGGAAGACAGAATTGTTAACGAACCGAGCCATGCGGCACTGCAGGAGGTGTATCATACTAAGCGTGAACTCCTTCAGCTTCGCCGTTCTATTTGGCCGCAACGAGAGGCAATCAGCACCCTTACTCGAGAGGAACTCCCGTTTGTTAACAAGTCTACTCGTGTGTTTTTTCGTGATACCTATGAACATTTAGTCCAAATCATCGATGTGCTGGAAACATACCGGGAGCTTGCCGCAAGTTTCATGGATGTTTATTTGTCTAGCCTGAGTAATAGAATGAATGAAGTGATGAAGGTGCTCACAATCATGGGATCAATTTTCATCCCCTTGTCCTTCATCGCGGGTGTTTTCGGAATGAACTTTGAGTATATGCCTGAATTGAAATTAAAGTGGGCCTATCCCGCTTTTTGGGTGTTTATCATTGTAACCGCCTCTGGAATGTTGCTGTACTTCCGAAAGAAAGGCTGGATTGGAACGCCGAAAGACTAAGAGCCCTAAGAGAAAGAGGTATGCCGAGAAAATACGATACGAGCCGTACTCAACGAATCACCAGCTTCGATTTCACCCCTGGGCGAATGATAGGACGAAAGTATGAAGTGGTATCTCAACTTGGCGCAGGCTGGGAAGGAGAGGTGTATAAAGTTCGGGAGAAAAATACCGGAATTGAGCGCGCAGCAAAGCTATTTTTTCCCTATCGCAACATTCGCAATAAGACCTCAAACCTCTACGCCAGGAAGTTGCATAAACTCTATCATTGCCCGATTGTGATTCAGTACCATGCGGAAGAGGAAATAATATTCCGCAAAACGCCGGTAACGGTTTTAGTCTCGGAATTCGTTGAAGGTGAATTACTATCAGAGTTTCTAAAGCGCCAGCCAGGGAAGCGGCTCACTCCATTCCAAGCGATCAATCTACTTCATCGACTAACCGTGGGCCTCGAAAGTATTCATCTTGCCAAGGAGTATCACGGAGATCTGCACTCTGAGAATATTATTATCGCCCGCTACGGATTGAGTTTTGAGTTAAAACTACTCGACCTCTTTCACTGGAACGCGCCAAAGAAAGAGAATATGCAGGATGATATCACGAGCGCGATTCAGATATTTCACCAATCACTAGGCGGCGCGAAGTGGTACGCTAAACAGCCGCCCGAAGTGAAGCAGATTTGTCTAGGATTAAAGCATAGCCTCATTCTCAAGAAATTTCCGCGAATCGCCTTACTACGAGAGCACCTGGAAACCATGCGATGGGAGTAGAGCAAAGTCTTCTTACCACCACCGAGCAATTGTTTCTTTCTCAGACGGAGAACTCTGAAATTCTTTCTGTACCCCTTGCAGACGGCGCGTGTTGCGCATTCACCTCGCGCTCACCCATTTCGGACGGACTAAATCAAGATGGCTTACTCGTTCAAAGAGTTGGTCCGACCGATGGAGTAATCGCCGTTGCCGATGGGGTGGGTGGTTCAAAAGCCGGCCATGAAGCATCACGTCTTGCGTTGCAGGCTATCGCCACTGAAGTTCGAAACGCGTCGCGTCAGGAGCGCACCTTGCGCAGCAGCATCGTTGATGGATTTGAACGAGCAAATCGTGATGTTGTTGAACTCGGTGTAGGAGCGGCAACCACGTTGACCGTGGTTGAAGTCGCTGGGGGAACTATTCGTTCATACCATGCGGGAGACTCCTTCGTTCTTCTCGTTGGACAGCGTGGCAAACAGAAGTATCAAACAATTGATCACACACCGGTGGGGTATGCTCTTGAAGCAGGACTTGTAGGTGACAAGGACGCAATGAATCACAGTGAAAGACATATTGTGACGAATGTGATCGGCTTCGAAGAAATGCGCATTGAAATAGGACCCACAATCGAATTGCGGCCCAAAGATACAATCATTGTCGGTAGTGACGGAGTAAGTGACAACCTCTCGCTCAAAGAAATCACCGATACCATACGAGTAGGAAGCCTACAGGACTGCGCTGAAGCCTTGCGAGCACACTGCCACAAACGGATGCTCGCCGACCCGGTTGAAACGTATGGCAAGCCCGATGACCTCACTTTTGTCCTCTTTCGAAGAGGAGTGTAGAATACGCTCAACAAGGCTGAGGAGGCAGAAGAGCCCCCCTCCCCCTACTTTTCGCCCATGCCGATTCCTAGAACCAAAGGTATACCCTTGAAAATTGCAATCTTATCGAATAAGCCGAGAGCCTATAGTACACTTCGTTTGAAGCAGGCAGCAAAAGCGCGTGGTCACAGCGTGCGCGTACTTTCTCCCGTAAAGTTTACCTTGGATGTAAAATCCCATGCGCCTGGTTTGTTTTACAACGGCAAGCCAGTGCCGAAGTTCGATGCGGTCATTCCCCGTATTGGTGCGAGTTCAAACCCTTTTGGCATCGCGGTAGTTCGTCAGTTCGAACAAATGGGTATTTACTGCGTAAATCCCTCGCATGCCATTTCAGTATCGCGAGACAAGCTGCGTTCTCTTCAGGTGCTCAGTAGACATAAAATAGGCATGCCTGATTCTGCCTTCGTGTATGACAATACCGATATCGAACCTGCGATTCAGAGAATTGGCGGAGCTCCCTTAATCATTAAATTACAGGAAGGCACACACGGCACCGGCGTAATGTTGGTCGAGACGAACAACCTTGCAAAAGCGATCATTCAGGCCCTGCACGCGGTGGGGACTAAGGTGTTGATTCAGCGTTTCGTATCGGAGAGTAAAGGGCGTGATATCAGAGCATTTGTCGTTGGCGACACCGTCGTTGCCGCAATGCGCCGTATCGCAAAGCAAGGAGAATTTAGGAGCAATGTGCACCTCGGTGCCGACACCGAGGCGATAAAACTCGAACCCGAATACGAACGGACTGCAATTCGCGCAGCACAAATTATGGGCCTTCGTGTAACCGG
>CAYGNZ010000157.1:5647-7676 GCA_964351345.1 uncultured Bdellovibrionales bacterium
TTGATTTACTCGAGAGCGCGAACGGTCCTCAAATTCTTGAGGTCAATTCATCTCCTGGCCTTGAAGGAATTGAATCGGCAACTCATCGAGACATCGCTGATTCGATCATGACCTACATCGAACAAGAGGTGAAATTTCCAGAAATTGACCTACGAGAGCGTTTGTCCTTAAGCCGAGGCTACAGTGTCGTTGAAATGCCTGTGGTTGTCGGTTCCGGCCTGGTAGATAAAGCGATTAGCGCTACCCAGCTTTCAGAGCTAGAAATAAATGTACTCAGTATTACCAGAGACAGTGTCACCATCCCCGTGCCTCGTCCCTCTGAGACGCTTCGTTCAGGCGATACCTTGCTTTGCTACGGCAAACAGGAAACTCTAAAAATGCTCTTGCCCGAAACACGAAAGAAGCGGAAGAATCGAAAGATGAAGCCACTTGCCGAATCGACGATTCTGGAAGCCCAGAATGCCGCCAAAATTCCGCACACAGAGAAAGCTTCCACCGCAGTTCATAATAAGGGCCCAGGAGAGCTTGCGTGAGAGATATTCCGAAGGAACTAAATGCCGCTGATCGGGCACTTTTTAAGATAGGAAAAGATGTTGAGATTCTCAAAAATCTCACCTGGCCACTGTCAGTAAAACGTAAGTTCCTTAAGCAATGGTCAAAAGGTCAAGTGCAGTTACCGGTGATAAAATATCCGGCCTATGACTTTTCCAAACAACGCAAAGAGCTTAAGCTCATCACGCAGCAGTGCAAGTCACAGCATCCTTTTTCCGAACTCGTAAAAAAAACGGCTCAGAGCTACATCTTGGGTCTAGAAATGGTCGAGTCGGTAGGGACTGCCAAATTCTTGCGAATTTCCAGTAAACTGTATGGCGTACCCAAAGACCCAGTCAGCCGTGATGGAGTATCAACCCTTCGCGCGGCAAACCGTTTCTTAAAATCAGTACGAAGATTTGATCTGGAGAGTATCTGCCCTCCCGAGATGGCATGCCTTCGACCGGAAACCGTAGTCTCCGACATCAAAGACGCCGCACGAAGAAAGTTTGGCGATCAGGCGATAAAGATAGTTACCGACCCAAAACTCAAATCGAAAGCCTCGGCAAGTGCCACACGGATCCGTATCCGAGAAGCCACTGCGTTTACGCAACACGATGTTCAACAGCTCATTGAACACGAACTCTTCGTCCACTCTCTCACGCTCCTTAATGGAAGGAAACAGCCGCTCAAAGCCTTAGGCCTTAACTCTCCACGAGTGACTTGTGCTCAGGAGGGCCTCGCTGTTTTTGCCGAATTCATCACCAATGCCATCGACGTCACCCGTCTCCAGCGCATCAGTGCGCGAGTAGAGGGAATTCAGATGGCTCTTGATGGTGCAGACTTCATCGATGTGTTTGAGTTTTTCTTAACCAATGGTCAGAGCGAAGACGAAAGCTACTTTTCTGCCGCAAGAATATTTCGCGGCGGCAACGTTAAAGGAAAGGTGGTATTCACAAAAGATTTGGTTTACCTAAAAGGATTTATCGAAGTCCACCGCTTCTTCCTCTCCGCCCTTCGTCACAAAAAATTTCTTCATCCCCAGTATTTCGTCTCGGGTAGAATGGAATGCAAGGACGTAGAAGAACTAGCCCCCTACTTCATCCGAGGAACCCTAAAAGCCCCAGCCTTCGAACCCGACTGGATCAAAGACCGCTCTACGCTCTTAGCCTTCCTTCTCTCGTCGTCGGTAATGAACAACTTAGGCCTAAGCAAGATCGACTCAAAGAAACGAGTCCGAGTAACCTAGACCTCCCCCCAGAGAGGTGGCGATGCATAAATTCGACAAGTCCTCAGCACCCCGCGCACACAAACGTCCACGGATCCATACTCAAGCAAAGGCCAAAAGATAGTCATTTAAGCAAAAGCAATGCCCGGCGTCTGAGGGCCCCGAGCGGAGCGGAAGGAAAAATGCCTAATCCATTGGCAAGATTTATGCGCCAAAGCGCAGAAATCATGCCAAAGGATTAGCCCACATCGAGATTTGAACTCGAGACCT
>CAYGNZ010000158.1:0-691 GCA_964351345.1 uncultured Bdellovibrionales bacterium
GTACTTTTGAACCATCTGTTGTCGGAATCTCAAGTTGGTCAAGGTCAAGGTCCCCACCAAGCTGCTCACGATCGTTGAGATGAACAAACTGAAAATCTCGTGGCAGCAATTGCACAGTTGAAATGCCGGGAATCTTCCAATGCAAGCCTGGAAGCAATCCTTTCTCTACGTATCCTTCCTTGAGCATACCGGGGATGCTGAAATAGTTTCGGCGTAGACCAATCTCGTTTGGACGAACAATCTGGCCAAATACGTAAAAAACGAGGATGTTGAGCACTAGAATTGCGATAAAGGCAAAAACTAGAAAAGAGACAATAGAGCTGCCGCGTTCTGCGCCTGACCCTAATCCATCCGATTTGCAAATCATAAACTAATCCTTGATATAGCTGTCAGTGGCGAAAATGTAGCGAGTGAAAGACGAGGTTTTTTCAATACCCCGCTGTCGCTTACCGTTTATAACGACTCGACTTAAAGTCTGCAATCAGCTCAATTAGTTAGTTAAACCATGTGCGAAACCGCAAGTATTCTAATGAGCATGCCGGGAGCTCTACGCTTCACAAAGCATGGCCTCTGGCTTCATGACGGCGAAGAAGTGACACACACCAAGGTTGCACAGTATTTTAGTCGCCATATTCGTTGGAGCGAGGAACATCAGTCCTTCGTTGTGCAGGTTGAGCAGAAGTGTGTTGCG
>CAYGNZ010000158.1:701-6160 GCA_964351345.1 uncultured Bdellovibrionales bacterium
AGTCAAGCAGCTTCATACTGAATCCATCCCCTGGCAAATAGTTCTGGAGACAGGAGAGGCACTCCCTTTTCAAGCTGATTCTCTGGAAGTCACTGAGGAAAACATCTTCTACTGCCGCGCGAAGAACGTCGAAGGGAAAATCCGTATTTTGCGCGCACCTATGCAGAGCCTCTTGCCGCATATTACCGAGAACGATTCGCAATTCTCACTCGAGATTCAGGGCAAGGCATATCCGATTGGCAAAGGAGAGAGTGGCACGTGGCGCTAAGCGTAGTTCTTGTTCATCCTCAGATTCCCCAAAACACGGGTAACATCGCGCGCCTTACCGCAGCCACCGCGTGCAAACTACATGTGATTGAACCTTTGGGATTTGAAATTAGTGATAAAAACGTAAAGCGAGCAGGTCTTGATTACTGGAGTGAAGTACAACTCAGTATCCATCAGGATTGGCAGAGTTTTCTTGATGCAGAAGGGCAACCTGCCGCTGAGCAATTCTGGTTTTTCTCAAAAAAAGCAGAGCCGAGCTACCACAGTGTTCAGTACTCACCCGATCAATACCTTGTATACGGCAGCGAAACCTCAGGTCTACCCCCTGAGCTCTGGCAAGGCTACCCCTCGCGAATGCTGCGTATTCCAATGGAGAATCAAAAAGTCAGAAGCTTTAACC
Organism: uncultured Bdellovibrionales bacterium; assembly: GCA_964351345.1. Taxonomy (GTDB): domain Bacteria; phylum Bdellovibrionota_C; class UBA2361; order SZUA-149; family SZUA-149; genus SZUA-149. Next base: position 1,369 of record CAYGNZ010000158.1, read on the forward strand.
TTTCAAACTCCGTTGCACTAACCTTATTTGAAGCACGGCGGCAGTGTGGTCTACTTCGCTAGACAGTAGGCAAAAAGCGGCGCTACTCGTTTGCTACTCTGGCACGACAAACTTATACCCCACGCCATGGACCGTTTGAAAATACTGGGGCGCACTGGGGTCGTCTTCTAGTTTCTTCCTAATTCTTGAAAGATGATTGGTAATACTTCGCTCATATCCGCTGAGCGCGTCACCGTAAATATCAGCGTTTAATTCATCTCGAGTAAATACTTTTCCGGGATGAGTGCTAAATAGCTCCAGTAGATCAAATTCCCTTGCAGTGAGTTCGATCTCTTCCCCCCTCTTTTTCACTATTCGCTGTGTGCTATCGATCTCAAGCTCTCCAAATTGTTGCACCGAAGCTTGGCCTTTTTCTACCGGCGAGCTACGGCGCATGACCGCGGTAACTCTCGCTTTGAGTTCGGCAACGCTAAAAGGCTTGGTGATGTAGTCATCAGCACCCAACTCGAGCAACAATACCTTATCCACCTGCTCCACACTTGCGGTGAGCATCAGAATTGGAGCATTGCTTGAGAGGCGAATCTTTTTACAAACATCAACGCCGCGTAAACCGGGCAAGTCGAGATCAAGCAGCACAAACTCGTACTGAGTGTTTGCAAACATCTGTAATCCTTGGGGACCGTCAGTGGCGAAATCCAGCGCGTAGCCGAGGCTCATGATCTCGGCTTCGAGTAAGTCAAAAACCGTTCTATCATCATCAATGAGTAATGCTCGCTGCCCCATCACACTCCATCTGTATTTCGCAGGAAATCAATTCTCGTCCGCTTTTCCCTCGGTATTGGCTCTAGAATTAATTAAGTTGCAGCGTCACGAAAGTGATTTTGTTAGTTTTAAGGAAAGTTCTTAAGAATTGCAGTAGAAAGGTCTCAATTGTTCTCAGCGCATGCCTTGGTTCAGTCGATACAGCGTTAGTTTTAGCCTCGTGCTCTTGAGCGCCGTTCCAAGCTCAGTGCTTGCTGCTCCAAAAACCTGTCTTGGATTCTCCGCAGACTCCAGCGCCGACTGGCGAGCAAAGCCGAGACTACACTGCCCTCCGGCAAGCGCAGCATTCGCTGCTGAACCAGGAAGTAGAGGAGGGAAATCTGCCGAGAATGTCTTTCTGGCTCTTACCTGCTGCCCCTTGCCGGCTGCCGATGTGCTCACTCAAACAACCCTTAGTTCTATTTCTCAGTGTCCAGATGGTTTCGTGGTGACAGGGGTGAGCGCTGCCCCTCAACCCAAAACGCAGCAAGCGCCTATGGCGGAAACAAGTTTTCACATCGAATGCACGAAAATAAATCAAGACCGTTATCAACTTGGTGAATCAACAGCAGCATTGAGTTGGGGAAATAGCAGCTCTACTTGGAAAGAAACTCATCGGATCTCAAAGCGAGATATTCCCGCGGCCTTGCGCCATGCGGTTGGTCGAGTGAGTAGATTCGAGTGGCGAGAGGAAGGCTGCGTTGGTTATCCTTTTGGCAGTCTTCTTGTAGCGAAAGAATCGAAACGATGCGATGGACTAATCTTCCGCGAGCTGCAGTACCGCGGCAAGGAAGGCGACCCTGTGGCTGGCACGCCGGTGCAGACCCTTCCCGAGTGCTCTCGCGTTTCTGATAAGTATAATCCGCAAGCGCGCTGCATTAAGTAGGAGTGTGTGTAACATAGTGAGCAAATGAAGAACCTTCTCCCTCGCAGCCTCACCTACCGTCTACTACTCGCCCTTGGCTTGAGCTTGCTCACCCTCGGTCTTGGCCAGTTCCTTCTCCTACATTCCCGTTGGGAGAGTTCGGTTCAAGAGGTTGAACAAAGGGTAAATTGGAATCTTGCGCAGGAACTCGCTGATACGATCCAGCCATTTATCGATCAGGGCAAACTCGGCCAAGTATTTAGACTCTTAAACGAAGCAATGGAGATAAATCCCCATATCGACCTCTTCCTGCTCAACGCTCAGGGAAGAGTGCTCTTCCCCTTGGATCGATTACAAGTTCCAAACGTTTCCCTGCCCGAGGTAAAGCAGTTTCTGGAGTTCTCAACGAATAGAGAGGTTCCGCTACGAAACATCGATCCGCTCGTACGAGAGCGAGAAGTTATTTTCTCAGTCGCCCCCCTCGTACTACACAACAAGGAAAAAGGGTACCTGTATGCGAACCTGGAAAGTAAGCGAGTATTTATCGCTCAGCGAGGGGTTTTTGATTCTTCCTTATTGTGGGGCGCACTGGTGAGCACGGTGTTGCTACTGCTTGCCGCAGTACTGCTTGGCTCGACCTTACTACTCCTCATCACTCGCCCCTTTACCCGTCTACAACAGGCAGTGCTCTCATTTACGGCTGGAAACCTTGACGCACGCTGTCCCACTGAGGGCGATGATGACATCGCGAAACTCGGTGGTGCAATAAACCAAATGGCAGATAGCGCAAAAGCACGCTACGAAGATCTGGAAAGTAGAGAAACACTGCGTCAGCATTTATTTGCAGACTTAGGTCATGACCTAGGCAAACCACTCACCGCCATGCAGGGCTACCTAGAGCAGCTTGCAGTAGGAAGCGAGCAGCTCTCTGAGCAGGAAAAAACAGAGAAAGTTGAGATTGCCTTACGAAATACAAAGAACTTCGGTCGACTTCTCCAGGACCTCTTCCAGTTAACCGCACTTGAAAGCTCTGAACTAAAGCCGCAGATTGAAGCGTTCTCCATTGCTGAGCTTGTGCTTCTCGATGTGCTGCCTGAAGTAAAACCGCTCGCTGAAGAACATAACATTAGCATCCTTACGGATGTGCCCGAAGACATCCCACCAGTGCTTGGTGATTGCTTAATGATCCTTCGTGTTCTAGCCAATCTCTTAGAAAACGCCGTTCGCCATAATCCTTCGGGAACCAAGGTCTCTTTACGCCTCAGCACCTCTGAGCAACGCGTAACGGTGGAGATACATGACGACGGCCCAGGAATTTCTGAGGAACTTCAAGGCAAGATATTTCAACGCTACGTCAGTCAACGAAATGAGGAAGGAGTCACAGGACTTGGTCTTGCGATAGTAAAGAAAATTCTCCAAGCCCACGGAGAACAGATAGTTCTTCGTAGTAGCCCTGAGGAAGGCACAAGCTTTTGCTTTAGCCTCCCTGTAGCCTAATCACTTACGCTATTTGAATTGTCTGATTGAGAATCTCGCTGAGAGTCTGCACAACCGAAGAACTAGCTTGATACCCACGCTGAAAACGAATCATCGTGATAAATTCGTTTGCGGGGTCAACGATGGAACTCTCTAAGGCTCCACCATTAACCACACCTCGTCCATCAGATTGCGCGGTGCCGATCTCCGCTGTGCCCGAATCAGGTGTTTCAAGGAAATTGTTGTTTCCTGAACGCTCTAATCCATTGGGGTTGGCAAATGTTGCAATCGCAAGCTGACCAATTGGTGTCTCTTCACCATTGGTAAGAATCGCGGTCACTGTTCCATTTGATTCGAAACGGATAGTCTCAACATCACCGCTCACCACTCCATTCGAGGTAATTCCGGAAATACTTGAAGAACCAGAGAATCCTGTATAATTGCCAAGTGCAACGTTTACGTTACTTGCGGCTGCGCCGTTCGCCCAGTTTGCAGTAATGTTGAGAACAGCAGCGTCTGGGTTTTGCAAAGCACCCGTGCCATCAAACGTGAGAGTGACCGGAGTTCCAACAGCAGTCGGTGTGCCGGCTACTCCACCCACCTGTTCCCCGTCAACAAATGCTTGTACCTGCCAGGTAAGCGGATCTCCAGGGTTTGCCGGTCCAGTATGAAAATAATGTAAGGAAACATCCTGCTGAGTTCCTAGCGAGTCAACCACTTGGATCGAGCTACGAAACTGAGTGTTGGCGTTTAGATCGTTGAAGTTATCAAAACCTGCCGCGAGCGCGTCTGCATCAACAAGCGGGTCGCTTGCGGCTAAGTTTCCAGTAATTGAGATATCAGTGGTCGCTTCCGCATCCCCTCCAGCCGAACGAAGCGAGAGCGGCACAGGTGTATCAGGACTTTCGGCAGTAAACCCAAGCACAGCTTCCCCACTCTGGGCCTGAATATTACCGTCAATATCGGTCACAAAGTTACCCGCTCGAGAATATTTGGTGTCTGTTCCCTGCCCGAGCAAGAAGTAGCCCCGACCTTGAATCGCGACATCAAGTTCCCTACCGGTAAACTCAAGCGCCCCTTGGATAGAATGAAATGTTGTTTGAGCATCAACCTTCACTCCGTTTCCGGTAGAGGTCGGCGCACCGTATAGACTACCTTGGCTCTCAGTGAGCAATTCGCCAAATTCCATCCGCGTGCTTTTAAACGCAGTCGTACTACCATTGGCGATGTTATCAGACACAACGCTCAAGCCTGTTCCGTGCGTAATCAGCGATTCGCGACCGGCGTAGATTCCTGTCAGTAAGCGTGTCATGCTTTCTCCGTTGACGTGGCGTGCTGGGCTAACCTAAGCCTGAGCACTAAAAACCGCACATTCCAAAAAATAGGATCCCCGACGGATGAATTCTCCCACCCGCCGGGCTCCGTTTTTGCTCCTTTGGCGAGGATCAAACAGACCGAAACAAGTTCAGACCCGCTACAGATCCGCCACACGGGAGAAACTACCGGGCACAGCGTATCCCTCCCGGCAGTTCCTACCCTCATCCACACCACCACCGCTAGGCCAAGAGCCTTTTTTCCACACCACATCCGCACCACCACGTGAGTTACACACTTCAATTTACGTACCAGCACTGCTTACTTTGCCCTTGA
>CAYGNZ010000158.1:6170-7540 GCA_964351345.1 uncultured Bdellovibrionales bacterium
ACGGCATTCGGTCGTTACTAGTGTGCGATGCGGAAAGCTTCGGGTAAGCACCCATGCCTATAATAATTTTGCAGACGTAGAACGATTGGTTGCGGCGCTAGCTGTATTCCGGCAGAATTGAGCAGACTCAGCGGAGCTCTGAGCGATGTTGCAGGCAGAAAGTCAGTATCTTTACGGGTCTGGAGCTATGGAACAGAAAGATATTCCCAGAATCTACTCAAGAACTTGGCGCGGCAGACAATGGCCCTGAGAATAGTACGAGCAAAGAATCGGGCAGAATTTTCTTACAAAAAGCGGTTTATTCTGCCGCCGCTCTCGCTTTGATGTCTGAAAAACGTAGCCCTAGGCGCTTGAGTATCCAAGCACCAGTTATCACCGCGAGAAGCACTTGATAGGCGTGCAAGACCACCGAATAGGCTAGCGCAAAGGCTTCGGGATAGTCATAGACGCCGTGCATCGCAGCAACCACCCCAGCCTGGAATGTTCCTAAAAAGCCTGGCGCGCTAGGAGCGGCAACCGCAAGTGCAATGAACACCGTCAAGGTAACGCCTACCCAGAGCGAAGGAAATTCGCCAAACATCCACAGCCCAGCCTGGTAGAGTAAGGCCATCTCAAGCCAGAGAATAAAGGATAGTGCAATCACAAGAAGCAATTCTTTGAGGCTTGATATTGCTCTCAGCCCATCAATGAACTCTTTTGCGGCAGATTCCAGTTTCTCGCCAAGTTCCCTCCTCTTACCACTGAAGAGCGCTTGGATAATCCTCGAAATGACTGCGAGTAGTTTTTCTGTCCAGAAGTAAGCTAGGAGCATTACAAACAAAATCCCTCCGGCGAGTATGCCCAAGGCTCTGGCTCCTAAGGTGATTAGCTCGTGCTGACCATCGAGAGAAGATAAGGAGATGCCGAGAAGGGCAAGAATTGTCAGCACATCAAACACCCGTTCCGTAATCACACTCGCAAATCCTGCGGTGAAACTAACCGGCTCGGTCTTACTCAACACCCAAGGACGAAGCACTTCTCCGGCTCGGAAGGGCAGCACACAGGTGCCAAACAAACCGACCACCACGGCATCAAACAGCCGAGCAGTGCTCAATTCTGTTCCACTAGGTAAGAGATACCTCCAGCGCAATGCCCGAATCCACAGCGAGAGATAGAAAAGCACAATTAAGACAGGAAGGTAGAGCCAGTTAATTTTGTCGAAGGCTTCGATAAACTGAGACCACTCAATGTTTCTGGCCAGAAACACTAGCAGACCAAGACTAATTACTGCGCCAATGAGGAGACCACCGAGGCCCGATTTGCTGCCCTTGCTTGATTCTTCCATCACCCTCAAATACCTCAGCCCCGCCCCTCAGCCCAGGCCTATTAAA